>NZ_JBEXWT010000151.1:0-13073 GCF_040629945.1 Kitasatospora sp. NPDC005856
GGCGTCCTGCGCAGCATCCGACGCCCGGTCTACGACGAACTGATGGCGGACCAGCTCACCACCGCCACCGACCAACACGGCCAAGGCGACCTGGCCACTCTCCTCGCCGGCAACGACACCTGGACGGTGGCCTGACCGTCCGCCGACGCGAGCGGCGCCCCCTGTCCCGGCCGGGACAGGGGGCGCCGTCGTCGTTTCTACTGCTGGGCCCACTCGACCAGCTCGATCACCACACCGTTCGGGTCGGCGACCTGGAAGAGCTTCTCCCCCCACGGCTCCTCGCGCAGCGGCAGGGTGATCACGACCCCCTCCTCGCGCAGCCGCCGCTCCTCGGCGGCGATGTCCTCGACGACGAACGCCAGGATCACGCCGTCCGCGATCCGGTGGCGCTGTTCCTCCGTCAGGACCTCGAGGCCGCGCCGCAGGTAGACGACGTCGACCCCGCCGCCCGGATGCCCGAGGGAGACGAAGCCGTCGGCCGACATCTCCTCGCTGTAGCCGAAGTGCCGCTGGAGGAAGGCGGCGGAGGTGGTGACGTCCTCGACGGTCAGGGAGACGGCGGTCTTGGTGATCTGCAAGGCGAGAACCCTCTCGTCAGTACCGGGCCAACTACCCCGTACGCAGTACACTATACATAGTACGGAGAATTGCGCCAGGGGTCCGTCGAACGATCGTGTCCATGTTCGAGAAAGCCCGGCGGGGGCCACGTGGCGCCGCTAGGGCCGAGCCACCGCATCGAACACGGGGGGCCGGGCCGATGTCGGGTAGCGGATTCGAGGTGTCGCCGGAGCAGTCGAGGTGGACGACGCCTACCGGCTGTCAGTAGACGCAGGGGATGCCGCCGTCGGACTGGGCGTCGACGGAGGGGCCCTGCATGGGCAGGCTGGCGGCCGGGTCGGTCGGGGTGCTGCCGGCGGGGGTGGTGGGCTCGTCGGTGGCGACGCCGGTGAAGGTGGTGCCGAGGGTGACGACGACGTGGTCGGCGGCGGTGGCCGCGGACTCGGTGGCGGTCACGCCGTAGCGGGCCGCGACCTGTTCGGCGGCTTCCTTGGCGCCCTTGCCGTAGACGACGGTGGTGGTCTTCGGCCGGGTGCCGGCCGGTCCGGTGTGGCCCTCCTTGAAGCCCAGGCCCGCCAGGGCCTTGGCCTCCGCGGCGGAGGTGACCCCGGCGGCGGAGGAGGCGTTGAAGACGTCCACGGTGACGGGCCTGACGGAGGTCGGGCTCGGCGTCGGGGGAGGCGTCGGCGCCGCGGTCGGCTGGGCCGGCGCCGGTGTCGCGGCCGGGTCGGCCGGGGCGGGCGCGGGGGCGGCGTCGGCGTAGCCGAAGAGCTGCTTGACCACCTTCTGGACCTTCGCCGGCGTCACCAGGTTGACGTCCTGGCCGTTCCTGGTTCCGAACCCGTCGAAGGTCAGGGTGTTGAACTCGACGTTGCCGCCGGTGAGGTTGGGGGCCTGTTGGGCGAAGTCGAGCACGTTCCACTCGTTGTCGATCACCAGGTCCTTCTGCATCACGCCCATCAGTTCCTGCATCTTGCCGAGGTCGCCGATGACGCCCTTCTGCTTGAGGTTGTGCACGACCGAGGAGATGAAGGCCTGCTGGCGGTGGGTGCGGGCGAAGTCGCCGGTGTTGCCGTCCGGGCCGTCGAGGTTGTGGCGCTGGCGGACGAAGGAGAGCGCCTGGGAGGCGTTGAGCTTGTTGACGCCCTTGTGGAAGTCGGCGCCGGAGCCCTGGCCCTCCATGGCCGGGTCCTTGGTGTCGTGGGTGAGGCAGACCTCGATCGGCTGGAGGGCTTTGGCGATGTCGTAGAAGCCCATCAGGTTGACCTCGGCGATGTGGTCGATGGGCTGGTCGAGGAACTTCTGCACGGTGCGGATGGTGGCCGCGCGGCCGATGTCCCGGCCGGCCTTCTCCAGGTCGGCGCCCTTGAGTCCCTTGGCGCGCAGGCCCGCGTCGGCCTTGTCCTTGGCCGCGCCGTAGGCCTCCTTGACCTTGGCCATGCCCATCTGGGAGCCGTCGGCGCCGTAGGTCATCACGTAGTCGTCGCGGGGTATCGACACGGCCTGCACCTTGCCGCCGTTCGCCGGGATGTGCAGCAGGATCAGGGAGTTGGTGTTGTAGCCGCCGATGTCGGAGCTGTGGCCGGCGTGCAGCTCGTCCTGGACGAACTCGGGCGGGAGGTCCGTGCCGTCCATGTTCTTGCGGCTGTCCAGGCCGATCAGCAGCAGGTTGACCGAGTTGTCGAGGTGCTTGGGCGCGTCCTTCTTGGTCTCGGCGATCACGCCGGAGGTGGTCATCCCGTCGGTGAGCTGCTTGTACCCGTACCAGACGACCCCGCTGGCGGCGAACACCGCGAATCCGGTGGCGCAGGCCAGCACCCGGCCCGCGATCAGCGCGGGGGAGGGGCGGCGGGCCTCGGTGCGTCCGTCGTCTCCGGTGCTGTCAGCCATGCTGCCTCCTCCTCGCCCGGACCAGCCGGACCGCGATCACGATGACGGCCGCGGCCGCGGCCTCGGCCATCACGGGAAAGCCGTGAACCACCCATTTGGCGGCGCCGGTGGCCAGGCCCTTGCCCTGGTACCGGTCGCGGTGGGCGGCCAGTTCGACGGCGGCCGTCACTCCCAGGACGACCAGCGGTGAGGCGGCGAGCACCCACCACCAGCCGTTGCGGCTGCTCAGCGCCGCCGCCAGGCCGGTGCCGAGCACCGCGGCCACGGCGAAGGCGAGGCCCATGCCAGGGCCGGAGAGTTCGTCGACCGCGGCGCCGGCCAGTGGCAGTCCGAGGGCGAGGGCGGCCGGCAGTGCGGGGCCGCCGGGCAGGGGGCGTATGTGTCCGGCGGGTCCGTCCGCCGCTCGTCGGCGCGCCCGCTTGCCGGCCGACCGTCCTCGTTGCCCCGCCACGCCCTCACCCCGGTGTTCCCGTGCTCCGTGCGCCACGGTGGCGCCTGCGCCGCGTGCCGTCGGCCCGGACCGCCCGGACCGCTCTGTCCGTAGGCCCGTCGGTCCGTCGGTACGTCGTCCTGTCGTTCCGAAACTCTGTTCGTGGCGCTGCCAGTTCCGGACGCCGGTTGACGGCCGGCCGGTTCCCCACGGGGCCGGCCGCCCGTGATCGGGGGCGGCGCTTCCGTATCGCCTCTACACGGGTGTAGAAGTCGTATGCAGCATAGAGCACGCCTGTTCGGTGGCACTCCGGAGTTCGCCGCGGCCCGGATAAACTACACCGGGTAGTTCCCGAGAGGGTCGGCCGGTGCGTCGACGGAAGAGGAGAGGGCCGTGGCGGCGACGGGCGGAGCGGGGCGGCCGGAGAAGCGCAAGGCGATCACGCAGGCCGCGACGACGGTGTTCGGGCGCGAGGGGTACGTCCGGGCCAGCATGGACGCGATCGCGGCCGAGGCCGGGGTGTCCAAGCGGACGGTCTACAACCACTTCACCGACAAGGAGACCCTCTTCCTGTCGGTGGCCCTGCGGAACTCGGCCGAACTGACCGAGCGCATCGGGGAGTTGATGGCGAAGTACCTCGAACGTGTGGTGGAGCTGCGGCAGGACCTGATCGACTTCGCCGTCCAGCGGGCCCGCGCCGTACTGTCCGCCGGGGAGCACGGGGCGCTCGGCCGGGCGATCCGGGCCGAGGTGGCCAACATCCCGGCGGACGTCCTGGAGGCCTGGCTGGAGGCCGGGCCGATCGCATCCCAGCGCGATCTCGCGCGGCACTTCGCGGCGCTCGCCGAGCGCGGGCTGCTCGTGGTCGAGGACGCCGAACTGGCCGCCGAGCAGTTCACGCTGCTGACCTTCCACGGCATCGCCGAGCGCTCCTTCTGGGGTGCGCTCCCGGTGGCGGACGAGGAGGTCGAGCGGATCGCGACGGCCGGGGTGGACGCCTTCCTGCGGATCCACGGCGCGGCGTCGCCGTCGGCGTAGCCGGCGGCACACGGCCGAGCCCGCCCGGGCCGCCGTGCCCGGGCGGTGGCGCTTGGCTCGTGGCGCCTAGCCCGTGGCGCCGAGCACCAACTCGTTGTACGTGGCGACGGTGGTGAAGCCGAGCCGCTCGTAGAGCCGGATCGCCGGGGCGTTGTCGGTGCGGACGTTCAGGCCCAGGTGGTCGGTGGTCGCGGCGAGCCGGTGGCAGAGCGCGGTGACGCAGGCCCGGGCGAGGCCGCGGCCGCGGGCATCGGGGTGGGTGGTGACGTTGCCGAGCACGGCGACCCGCTGGGCCGGCGAGTGGACGTGCACCCCGGCGACGGCCAGCAGCCGGCCGTGCTCGCGGACGCCGGCGTAGCCGCCGCCGGCCAGCATCCGGGGGTCGAACCAGGAGTCGGGGTAGGACGCGGCGAGCAGGGCGCGGACGTCCTCGACGTCGTCGAGGCCCAACGGCATGGTCTCGTGAGCGACTTCGGCCGGGAGTTCGGCCGTGAGGAGCATCCGCAGCAGCGGCGTCCGGCGCTCGACCGCGTAGTCGGGAGCGAGCGCCTGCTCGGCGCCGTCCGGCAGCCCGGCCATGAACCGGCGGGGGAGGAAGGGCCGGAGGTCGCGCAGCAGCGCCTCCAGCGGGGGGAGGCCGGCGGGCCGGGCGAAGGCGAGCAGGACGGGGGTGTCGCCGCCGCTGTAGAGCAGCGCGACCGGTCCGTGCCCGGAGTCGGGAGCGGCGGTGTACCAGGTGGTGTTGGG
Source organism: Kitasatospora sp. NPDC005856 (assembly GCF_040629945.1). Lineage (NCBI taxonomy): Bacteria > Bacillati > Actinomycetota > Actinomycetes > Kitasatosporales > Streptomycetaceae > Kitasatospora > Kitasatospora sp. NPDC005856. Next base: position 4,664 of record NZ_JBEXWT010000151.1, read on the forward strand.
CCAGAGGGTGTCGTCCAGGTCGCCGAGCTCGAAGAGGTGCAGCGCCGGATCGGTGCGGAAGCGGGCGGCCAGCGCGGCGCGGTCGTGCAGGCTGATGAGGGGCACGCGGACGAGGATAGGCCCGGTCCGCTCGACGCCGAGGAGTCGAGGAGCGGACCGGGCCCGGTGGGTGCGTCAGCCCAGCAGCCAGCGCTGGGCCGGGTCGGCGGTGTCGCAGGCGGTCATCCCGATGCTCTGGCCGGCACCGTTGGAGGTGAGGCACTGTCCGACGGCCGCGCTGTGGATCAGGTACCAGCCTTGGTCGTTGTCCGTCAGCAGCCACTTCTGGCTGGCCGGCATCCAGTCGCCGTTCGGCTGGTTGAGGCCGTCCAGTCCGCCGGGGGTGTCCCAGAGGCGGACCGTGCCCGAGCCGGTGTCGAGGTCGATCACCTTGCTCTGCCCGTGCGAGATCGCCGTGGTGCCGTCACAGTACTTCCAGAACGTCCAGGTCTGCGCGGGCGACTGGTTGGCCGTCCAGACGATGATCGGCTGACCGTTGGCCTCGACGCCGTGGTACAGGTCGAGCGCGCCTGCCCCGGAGCCGTTGTTCACGGCGGCCATGCCCGTCACGGACGGCGAGAAGTCGCAGGCGCCGGCCTGCGCCGTCGGTGCCGTCGGTGCCGCCGGTGCGGCCTGCGCCGCCGGCGCGCCGGCCACGACCGCCCCCGCGACGGCAGTGACGGCCCCGAGCGAGGCGAGGAACCTGCGGGTACGGGTGATGGTGCTCATCGGGTCTCCCCTTCTGTTGTGGTGGACGGGCCCGGCATCAGGCGCGCGGGACGGCGAGTGCGGCCCACTGCTTGGGGCCGGGTATGCCGTCGGCGTCCGCGCCCGAGTCGCCGAGCTTGTGCTGCCAGTTGCGGAAGGACTCGCGGTCGGCGTCGGACCACTCGGGCCCGGGGCCCTCGGCGTAGGCGGAGCAGCCTTCGGCGACGAGGCGCTCGCCCATCCGCGTGACGACGTCGCTGTTCTGTCCCTCGTGGAAGAAGTCCGCGCCGGGGAACGGCTCGTAGCCGTCGCCGTCGGACGCCGGGGCGGCGCCGGACGGAGCGGCACCGGACGCGGCGCCGCCGCTGGGGCTGTCCGCCGCGGAGGCCTCCTGCCCGAAGTAGATCGCCCCGGACCGGTCCTTCCACTCCGGATCGGCGAGGACCACGCCCTCGGTGAACTCCGGGATGCCGTAGCCGTGGACCCAGTCCGAGCGGCGGTCACGGGTCTTGAGGTAGACGCCGTCGCCCTCGGAGCTCCCCCCGTCGTTGGTGTTGCCCTCGACGGTGGTGATGGTGGTGCTGGTGTAGGCGACGCAGATGCCGGTGTGGCTGCCGCCGCCGGGCCCGAAGAAGACCTGGCCGCCGATCACCGGGTACTCGGTGAAGCGGTCGCGATCCTTGAACCAGGCGACGCCCTCCGCGCAGGAGGCGCTCACCGGGAAGAGCCCGGCGTTGCCGGACTGCTCGGCGCACCAGGCGACGAAGGTGGCGCACCAGGCCTCGCCCTGGGACCACTCCAGGCCGGCGACGGCGGGGGAGAACTTCTGGATGTTGTTCCAGTGCCCGCCGCTGCGGCCCTCGTGGTAGCCGACCTCGTCTCGGGCGATGCGGATCAGGTCCGCCGCGTTCGAGGACATGGGTGTGGACTCCTTGCTGCTGGAAGGGTGCCGGTCGGGGTCTCAGGCCTTGCCGAAGGTCTGCACGTAGCGGCCCCAGTTGCCGCGCTGGCGGGGGGCGTAGCCGATGCCGATGAAGTTGTAGTCGGGGTTGAGGATGTTCACCCGGTGGCCCGGGCTGTTCATCCACATCTGCATCGCCTCCGGCACGCTGTTGCTCGGGGTGACGTTCTCGGCGGAGGCCCGCGAGGAGAAGCCGGCGGCCGCGATGCGGTCCCAGGGGGAGCTGCCGTCGGTGCCGTTGTGCTGGGTGAGGTCGTGCGAGGCCATGTCGTTGGCGTGGCGCTGGGCGGCGGCGCTGAGGCGGTCGTCCAGGCGCACCGGCGGGGCTCCGACGCGGCCGCGCTCGGCGTTGACGGCGTTCAGCATCTCGGTGCGGAAGTCACCGCCGCCGCCGCCGGGCTGGGGCTGGGGCTGGGGCTGCGGCTGGGGCTGCTGCTGCTGGCCGCCGCCGCTGACGCCACCGGCCGGGACGAGCTGCCAGCGCTGCGCCGGGTTGCCGTCATCCTGCCGGGCCAGGGTGAGCGGCGAGCCGGGGGCGGCGGCGGTGAGGTAGAGCATGCCGTCGTTGGTGCGGGTGGTGCGGATGTGCACCCAGTCGTTGTCGACGGGCTCGAAGCACCAGTGCTGGTTGGGCTGGTTGTGCTCGTTGAAGAGCCAGGTCTGGCCGGTGGAGTAGTTGAAGTCCATGACCATGGCCTGGCCGCCGACGTGCCGGCCGGTGGTCAGCAGGGTCTCCAGGAGGAAGCTGCCGTTCTCCTTGGCCCAGAAGGTCCAGCCCTGGGCGGTGGTGCCGTTGGGGCCCCAGGACTGGATGGCGGTGCCGGCGGCGGTCTGGCTGGAGCGGAGGTCGGCGACGGTTCCGTTGGCGGACTTGAGCGTCCAGTTCTGACCGTGCTGCGGGAGCGTGGGCATGGTTGCGCCTCTCGTCTGTGGTGTCGCCCCGGGCCGCAACCGCGGCGGCCCGGGGCCTGACGAGAGAGACGTTCCTGCACGGCGGTAGACGGCCGGTCAACGCGCGTAGTGCGACGCCGCGTTGACCGGCCGTCTACCGCGCCAGGAGCCCCCTGACCTGCTCCGATTCCTCCTCGAGCCCCAGCCGCTCGTACACCTCCAGCGAGTCCGTCAGACAGGCCCGGGCCTGGCGCGGGCGGCCGAGGCCGGTGAGCGCGGTGCCGAGGGTGCGCAGCAGAGCGGCCTCCAGGGCGGCGCTGGTGCGGCGGGCGAGCGGCAGGACGGCCTCGGCAGCGTCGACGGCGAGCAGCCAGCGGCCGGCCTCGGCGTGGATGCGGGCGGCGAGGTCGCCGGACGCGGCGGCGAACACGGTGACCTGGAGGGCGGCGAACTCCTCCCGGGCGCCGACGGCGTGGGCGAGCGCCGCCTCCGGGTCGCCGCACAGCCGCAGCACCCGGGCGAGGTAGTAGCGGCCGGTCGCGGCGGAGACCGGGCCGGAGCGGCTCATCAGCTGGGCGCTGCGCTCGGCGGCGGCCCGGGCTTCGTCGAGGCGGCCGGTCTGGGCCGCGCTGAAGGCGAACTCGCCGAGCGCGCTGCCCTCGGACCGTCCGGCGTCCAGGCGGCGGAACAGCCCCGCGGCGCGGCCGGCGTGTTCGGCGGCCTCGGCGTAGCGGCCGTGGACGCGGGCGTTGCCGCCGAGGGTGAGCAGCGCCTTGGCGAGGACCCGCTCGGTGCCGGTGGCGGTGCAGACGTCGACGACCCGGCGGATCTCCTCCGCGGATTCGGCGTAGCGGTTGACGTGCCAGAGCATGGAGCCGCGCACGTACCGGGCGAGGGCGAGCGGACCGTGGTCGCCGCGGGCCTCGGCTTCGCCGGCGAGGCGTTCGGCGAGGTCGGCGATGACGGTGGTCTGGGTGCGCTCGGCGAGCACCGAGCTCATCCGGTCGGCGAGTTCGGCGGCGCGGTCGAGCGGCACGTGCGGGTCCGCGCAGCTCAGGGCGATGACGGCGGCGTGCACCTCGGCCTGCTCGCGCATCCAGCGCACGGCCTGCGCGCCGTCGGCGACCGGTCGGCCGGAGTGGGACACGGGCACGTCGAGCAGGCTGAGCTCGACCGGGTCGGGCTTGCGGGCGGCGACGTCGGCGTTGCGGGCGGTGGCGAGGCAGAAGTCGAGCAGCCGGTCGACGGCGGCGGTGCTCTCGGCGGGGCCGTCCTCCTCGGCGCCCCGGCCGCGGGCGTAGGCGCGGACGAGGTCGTGGAACCCGTAGCGGCCGAAGCGCGGGGAGTGCAGGAGGTTGAGGTCGACGAGGGTTTCGAGCAGCTCGCCGGTCTCGGCCTCGGTGCGGTCGAGCAGGGCGGCGGCGCAGGGCAGCGGGACGTCGGGGGCGTCGGGCAGGGCGAGCAGCCGGAAGGCGCGGGCGAGTTCGGCGTCGAGGCGGCGGTAGGAGAGCGCGAAGCTGGCTTCGACGGTCCGTTCGCCGTCGCTGAGTTCGGCCAGCCGGTGCTCCCGGCGGAGCCCTTCGGCGAGCGCGGCCAGGGTGAGCGAGGGGTCGGCGGCGAGCCGGGAGGCGACGATGCGGACGGCGAGCGGCAGCAGCCCGCAGGCCCGGACGACCTCCTCGGCGACCCCGGGTTCGGCGGCGACGCGCTCGGCGCCGACGATCAGGGTGAACAGCTCCAGCGCCTGCTCGGGCGGCAGGGTGTCCAGGCGCAGCTGGTGGGCCCCGGCGAGGCCGGCCAGCCGGTGGCGGCTGGTGACGAGGACCGCGCAGCCGGGGGAACCGGGCAGCAGCGGTTCGACGTGGCCGGTGGTGGCGGCGTTGTCGAGGACGACCAGGACGCGCCGCCCGGCCAGGGCCGAGCGGTAGAGCGCGCTGCGTTCGCCGGTGTCCGGCGGGATCTCGCCCGGGTCGACGCCGAGGTCCCGCAGGAACCCGGCGAGCACCGTGCCGGGGTCGGGCGGGGTGCGGTCGGCGCCGCGCAGGTCGGCGAAGAGCTGCCCGTCGGGGAAGCGGTCGCGGACCCGGCGGGCCACGTGCACCGCGAGGGTGGTCTTGCCGACGCCGCCCATGCCGTCCAGGGCGGAGACCACGACGGCCCGGCCGCCGGCGCCGGCGAGGCGGTCGGTGAGGGACTCGGCCTCCTCGGCGCGGCCGGTGAAGTCGGGCAGGCCGCAGGGGAGCTGGTCGGGCGCCTGCCAGCCGTCGGTCTCGGCGGCGGGTTCGGCCGGGCCGGCGGCGGCGTCGGCGGGCAGCAGGGAGGCGTCCTCGCGCAGGATGCGCAGCTGGAGCTCGGCCGGGCCGTTCTCGCCGGGCGGGAGCGCGGCGCGGGCGTCCTCGTACACGGCGAGCGCCTCGGCCTTGCGCCCCGCCTGGTAGAGGGCGCGCATCAGGACGGTGGTGAGCCGGGGGCGGCCGGGGTGCTCCAGGGCGAGGGCGGCGATCGCGGCGGTGAGGTCGGTGCGGTCGCCGAGGTCGGCGTCCAGCTCCAGTTCCGTCTCCTTGGCCGAGATCCGCTGTTCGGTCAGGTGGGCGCGGACGGCCTCGGCGTGCGGCCCGGGCAGACCGGCGAGTGCTTCGCCGACCCACATCCGGTGGGCGCGGCGCAGCACCTCCCGGACCTCCTGCGGCGGCGCGTCCGCCTCGCGCAGCCGTCCGGCCTCGGCCAGCAGGGCGTCCCACTCGTGCGCGTCCAGTTCGGCCCCGGCCGCCTTGAACGCGTAGCCGTCGCCGACCCGGACCAGCGGCATCCGCTCCGGATCGTCCCCGGCGTACGGCCGGAACGCCGTGCGCAGCCGGGAGACGGCGAGCTGGACGGCCTTGCGCGGATCGGCCGGCGCGGCCCCGCCCCACACCCCCTCGACCAGCACCGGGACGGACACCGTCCGTCCGGCCGCGGCCAGCAGGACGGCGAGCACGGCCCGCTGCTGCGGCCTGCCCAGCTCCAGCTCCCGCTCCCCGCACCAGGCCCGCAGTGGTCCCAGCAGTCCGAACCGCAGTCCGGATTCCCCCATGTCACCCATGTCCCGTCCCCGAGAAGTCGTTCTGCGCCGGGATTCCGCCAGATCCGTCCGGACGGCGGGCCCCCGTACCCCGGCGACCTATGCTCTGTCACAGATTGTGTACCGGATCGACGGCGTCGAGGAGTGGGCGGTGGGGCTCGATTTCAGCCTGCTGGGGCCGCTGCGGGCTCACCGCGACGGTCAGGAGCTCGACCTCGGCCGGCCGCAGCAGCGGGCCGTGCTCGCGGCGCTGCTGATCCCGCCGGGGCAGCTGGTGCCCACGGATCGGCTGGTGGAGGACCTGTGGGGGTCGGACGACACCCGCTGGCCGAAGGATCCGGTCGGGCAGATCGGCACGCACGTCCACCGCCTGCGGCGCGCCCTCGGGACGCCGGGGCTGCTGGTCGCGGCCGCGGGCGGCTACCGGCTGGAGCTGCCGCGCACGGTGGTGGACCTCTTCCGCTACGAGGCCGCGGTGGCGGAGGCCGTCGCACTGCGTCACCAGGATCCGCAGCGGGCGCGCGAGTCGCTGGCGGCTGCGCTGGGCTCCTGGGAGGGGCGGCGGGCGCTGGACGGGGTGCCCGGGGCGTTCGCCGAACGGGTCCGCGAGCGGCTCGCGGCCGGGCGGTTCGCGGCGGTGAAGGCGCTGCTCGGCCTGGACCTGGCGCTCGGCCGGCACGCGGAGGCGGTGGATCGGCTGGCCGGGCTGGCGGCCTCGTACCCGCAGGACGAGGAGGTGCACCGGCTGCACCTGCTGGCGCTGCACCGTTGCGGACGTACGGCGGAGGCGCTGGCGGGGTACGAGGCGCTGCGGGAGCGGCTGGACGGGGAGCTCGGGCTCGAACCGGCCCCGGCGCTGGTCGAGCTGGCCGAGCAGATCCGGCGCGGCGAGGCCCCGGTGCTGCTGCGGCGGCTGCCGAGGCCGTCCCAGCTGCCGCCGGACATCCCGGACCTGGTCGGCCGGGCGGCGCAGGTGCGGGAGGCGGAGCGGGTGCTGCGGGCGGGCGGCACGCCGGTGCTGGGGCTGGCGGGCCCGGCGGGCTGCGGCGCGTCGGCGCTGGCGGTGCACGTCGCGCACGCCGTCCAGGACGCCTTCCCGGACGGGCAGCTGTACGCGGGCGGGCAGTCGTACGCGGGAGGACGGGAGCACGCGGGCGGGCAGCCGAACGCGGGCGGCGGCGGCTCGGGTGCGGTGCTGGCCGGCTTCCTGCGGGCACTGGGGGACCGCGCGGACTCCTCGGCCGGCCTCGACGAGCTGTCCGCGCGCTACCGCGCCGCACTCGTCGGGCGTCGGGTGCTGGTGCTGCTCGACGGGGTGGCCGAGCCGGGGCCGCTGCTGCCGACGGCGCCCGGCTGCGCCGCGGTGGTGGCGGGCGCGGAGCCGGGCGCGCTGCCCCGGGACGCCGTGCGGCTGGCGGTGGGACCGCTGGAGCCGCACGACGCCTACGAGCTGCTGGCCCGGATCGTCGGCGCGGAGCGGGTCCGGCGGGAGCCGGAGGCGGTGGCCGAGGTGGCCGCGCTCTGCGGCTACCTGCCGGTCCTGTTGCGAACGGCGGCGGAGCGGCTGGCGGCCCGGCCGCGCTGGACGGCGGCCGACCTGGTCAGCTGGCTCGCGCTCCGGGGGGACGGGCCGGGAAGGGCCCAGTAACCGGGAGGGGTCGGTATCCGGGGAGGAGCCGGAATCCGTGCGGCCTCAGTAGAGGTCGGAGGAGAAGAGGACTGCGCCGGGGACGGGGCCGGGGGTGGAGGAGTGGGGGATGCGGGGGATGTCGCCGCCGCTCCAGTAGACGCCCGAGGTGCCGGCGGTGGTGACGGTCAGCTTGGCGTGCGGGTGGCCGTAGGTGCCGGACGACCAGCAGACGCCGCCGTTGGCGGAGTAGACGACGAAGTTGCCGTCGACCTGCATGACGGCCTTGTAGCCGCAGCCGACGGTGTTGGTGGCCATCTTGACGCTGGTCCCGAACTGGTAGACGACGAAGTTGCCGTCGGGCTGCATGATCATCCGGGTGGAGCCGGATTCGATGTACCAGCCCTGGTAGAGCGGCTCGTCGTCCCAGATCGAGACGTGGTCGAAGTTCCGCTCGATCGCCGCCTCCGCGGTCCCGGTGGAGGCCACCGTCCCGGCCAGCGCGAGCGCGGTGGTGGCGGCGGCGAGGGCGATCTGCCGGAGGGTCTTCGTCGTCTTCTTCATGGCCCCGTGTACCTCGTGGTTCTCTCGTGCGTTCGCGCCGCCAGGTCCTCGGGGCGCGGTGTGGGCACGAGCTTGGGGGATGGCGGTAGACAAACGATGAACGCCGGCGTTGATCGGCGTCCGGGGAAGCGGGCGGCGTGGGACGGGTGGTGGGAGCGGGGCAGGGGCGTTTGGCTTGGGCGCGAAGGAGGAGTACTGTTCTCTAGTCGCTCGGCAGGGAGCACCGGACACGCATCAGCGCGGACGGTCCCGGGGCGGCCAATCCTCTGAAACACCACTTCCCAGGTTCGGGCTGGGTCGTGTTCGCGTGTTCGCGTCATGACTCGGTTCTTCATTTGGCGTGCGCGTTTTATCGGGTTGCGGTCGGATTCGCTTTTCGGAGCGGGGATCGGCTAGAGTTTGAAACGTCGGACGGGGCGTCAAACCCCGGAAGACACCGGCGAGTTGGATGAACGAAGCCCCGGAAACGGAGCGGAAAACATCTGATAAGCTGGAAACACGAAAGAACGAAGCCCGGAGGGTCCGCTGGAAGGCGGTCCGAAGGAAGCGTCCGTTCCTT
>NZ_JBEXWT010000152.1:0-12644 GCF_040629945.1 Kitasatospora sp. NPDC005856
CGGGGGGGGGGGGGGTGGCCGGCCCCCCCCCCCCCCCCTCCACCCCCGCTTATCCGGCCCCCCCCCCCCGGACGCCACGCAACGGGCTCGGGCCCTGGAAGGGAAACCTTCCAGGGCCCGAGCCCGTTGGCATGAATGGCGCGAAGTACCGGTAGCAGGAGGATTGTTGACGTCGACAGCGCCGACGAAGCGCCGGGCCCGCCGACGAACGGGCCCAGCACCAAGCGGAACCGGGCCTGCCGACGAACAGGCCCGGCCCGCGGTCACTCCCCGGTCTCGGGGGCGACGACCAGGTACTCGGCGAGGAACCAGACCTGGGTCTCGCCGGTGCGGATGCTCTGGGAGACCAGGAGGTCCTGGGTGCCGTCGTCACCGAGCTCCGCCGTGCGGGCGGCGGCGTCACGCACATCGGCGAGGATGGTCTTGTGCGCGTCGAGGAGGCGCGAGAGCATCGACCGCACGCCCTCGATGCCGTCCGGCGGACGCGGAACGCCCGTGATCTGCGCGGCGTGACGGAGATCGCCCACCGCGACGCCGCCGAGGCTCTGCACCCGCTCGGCAAGCGCGTCGACCAGCTCCAGCTGCTCCTCGGCGTGCTTGTCGAAGAGCAGGTGCAGCTGGTACGAGATCGGCCCGCGCATGCCCCACTGGTACTTCTTGTACAGCAGGTACAGGAACTGGGTGTCCGCGAGAGCCCGGTCGAGCCGCCGGCACGAGTACTGCCGGACTTCGGGGGAGAGCGCGATCGGCAGCTGCATGACGGTGCCGAACTCCTGGAGCACAGGACCGTGAAGGTGGGGGCGCAGCCGGCTCGTCATCGTGCTCCTGGGGTTCTCGAAGTCGGAGGTGGCGTCAGGCCGAGGACGGGATCGGGATCGGGATCGGGATCGGAGCGGCGGGGCGCTCATCGCCGACCACGACGCCGTCGCCCTCACCCTCCAGGGCAACACCGCCTGGCACCTGCTCTTCACCGACCTGAGGGTCACCGCAAACGACACCGTGCTCGTCCCGGCCGCGGCCGGCGGAGTCGGCTCGCTCGCCGTCCAGCTCGCGAAGCACCCGGGTGCGAAGGTCATCGCCATGGCCTCCAGCGAGGAGAAGCGCCGGTCACCTGGTCTCCTGGGGCTGCTGCGGGTTCGATGCGGCGCGGAAGCGCCGGTTGGTCGAGGCGTTGGCGGGCGGCCTGCGATTCAGGCGCTGAGCGCGTCACCCGGTCCGTCGAGGAGCGCCTCACGGTGTTGCCTGGCGAGCTGGAGCAACGCCGCTCCAGCCGGCTGCATCGGTTCCCGCCCAGTCAGACGCTCGACCTGCTCCGCCGTGAACGGAATCCCCACGGCCTGCCCAGTGCCGTCCTCGACCTGCACCCGATGCCCTTTCGTCGTTGGTGGAGACGATCCGCTCGAAGGTCGCGTCGAAATGTCGGTGACGAGCGTGAGCGGGTCCATGCCGAGCCCAACCAGTACACCCGCAGCGTTCCGGCGGCTCGGGCCGCGCTCAGGGCCTGGTTGAACGGCCAGGCGTCGTAGTCAATGGGGGTGGTGTCGCTGCCGTACGGCTCGCTACTGCCGAGCAGTCCTCGCTCAGCTCGCCGGACACCCGCACCCGTGGCTGTCCTCGCGGGCGCCTGGACCGTCACACGGGCCCGAGGTCCGGCAGATCCGGCAGCGGCCGGACCTCGCCCGTGCCCAGCTCGACTGTGAACCGGGCCCGCATCGGGCCGTCGCCCCGGCGGGAGAGGAGGGTGAGTTCGGTGACCCGTGCAGAGGTGGTGCCCAGGCGGGCGGCCAGCTGGGGCGCGAGCCGGCGCGGGTCCCGGGTCCGCCCCAAGGACAGGTGGGGCGTGAAGTCGTCCGCCCGACCCCGGCACCGGGGGAAGCGTTCCACCAGCGAGCCATGCAGCGCCCGCCACGGGCCGGGGCCGCCGCCCGCCGGGTCGAGCCAGACCGTGGCGTCGTGGCGGTGGGAGAAGTGGCGCACCCCGTGCAGACGGGCCCTGAACGGGGCGTGCTCGGCCACGGCGGCGCCCAGCAGCGGGAGCGCGGGCCCGAAGTCCGACTCCGGGACGAAGCCGAACAGCACGTTGACGTGCGGCGGCCATCGGCGGATCTGCGGATCGTGCTCCGCCCTGATCCGCTGGACGGCCCGCCACAGTTCCGCCGGCGGCAACCAGGCAAGCGCCGTCCGGGGTGTCGGTCCGACGTCCAGGACTCCAGGAACGTCGATCGGAGGTCTGTCCACCCCTCCATGGTGACCACCGACACCGGGACGGGCGGCTCGGGGCACCCCCGTGGTCGCCGACGGACCGGCGGCGTGCACCTCGACGTGCCGGTCCGCCACCGGACGGCAGCGGCGCCGTAAGGTCCAGTCCCTGGTCGGCGAGGCCGTCCGGGGGAACCGCGACGAGTACGTGATCGCCACGAAGTTCAACTACCGGATGGACGGCCCCGTACCGGGCGACATGTCGACCGTGGGCCGCCGGACGGCTCCGCCGAGCACGTCTACAGTTCCGTCCACGGTTCACTCGCGCGGCTCGGCACCGACCGCATCGTGGGGGTCGCCGCCCGCGCCCCGGTCACGGACCGCGGCCGCGCCGAGGACGACGGCCCCCGACCAGGGGCGGTCCCGTGCCCGGCTCCCCCACCGGCACCTTCCGGGGACGAATCGCGCAAATCGCCCGATACTGAAACCATGCCGCAGAACACCAGCACGCACCACGAGCCGTCGCGTCTCACTGTCAAGGGCCGCGAGGTACGGCTGCGCACCATCGCCATGGCCGTCATCGCGGTCCTGGCCGTCTGGTTCATCGCGGTCAACACGGCCTCGGTGACCATCACCCTGTGGATCTCCGACGTCACCATGCCGCTCTGGGTCGTCCTGACCGTCACGATCTTCGTCGGCATGCTGATCGGTGTCTTCCTGACCCGCCGCCGGGCCGCCCGCAAGTCGGCCCGACAGTGATCGCGGAGCCCGGACGGCGAAGCCCGGAGCCCGCCCGGCAGCCCGAGCGCGGACTGCCCCGTTCCGTCGCCGTGCCGCCCTGACGGCCGGCGACGGAGTGCACCACGACGGAGCGGCTACGCGACGGAGTGCACCGCGACCGAGCGCTTCCCGACGAAGTGCTTCCCGCTTCTCCGACAGCGGGCTGAGGTGGATGGCGGGAGAGTTGCATGAGCGTTGCCAGGGTCGCGGTCGTGACCAGCGGGGCTGGCGTCGAGCATGACGTGGATCTACCGCTGATCGTGGACGCGCTGCGCGCCGACGGGTTGTCGGCGGAACCGGTGGTGTGGAACACGGCCTCGGTGACCTGGGAGCGGTTCGACCTGGCGGTCATCCGGTCCGCCTGGGATTACGTGGAACGGCTCGACGAGTTCCTGACCTGGGCCGACGCCACTGCGGGTGTCACCCGGCTGTGGAACCCCGCGTCCGTCGTCCGCTGGAACAGCGACAAGCACTACCTGGGGGAGCTCGCCCGGCGCGGGGTCTCCGTCGTGCCGACGCGGTTCCTCGAACCCGGGAGAGGGATCACCCCGGCCGACTTCGACGGGGCGGACGGTGTGGTGGTCAAACCGGCGGTCTCCGCGGGTGCCCTGGACACCGCGCGCTACGAGCCCGGACGGCATGCGAATGCCGCCCGTCACGCCCGGATGCTGCTGGACCGGGGCCGCAGCGTGATGGTCCAGCCGTACCTGCCCCGGGTCGACGAGGGAGAGCGCGCTCTGGTCTTCGTCGGCGGCGCCTTCAGCCATGCGATCCGCAAGGACCCCCTGCTGACGGAACCGGGGGTGATCGACAACAACCTGGTGCCGCATCTCGGCGTTGCGCCGTACCGGCCGACCGAGCCGGAGATCGGTACCGCGGTGGCGGCTCTGGCAACGGTGCCGTCGCCGGTTGCACCGCTGTTCGCCCGGGTGGATCTGGTGCTGGGCAACGCAGGGGAACCGGTGGTCCTGGAACTGGAGCTCATCGAACCGAACCTGTTCCTTCAGACTGATCCGGAAGGGCTGGGGCGTTTCGTCGAAGCCGTGGCAGCGCGAGCCGGAGCAGCGCACTGATCCTGTGCTTGGCACAGACGTGCGAGGAGAAGGCCTGCACGTCAAGCGGCGGGCGGCCCCCGACCGACACCGCATATGGTGAAGCACTGGTCAGTCGGACAGTCCGGACACTCCACCATCGTCGGCCGGCCATGGCCGGGAACACCGGCTCGCGTGCCGTCGCCGAGAGACTCGGCTTCACCGCCGAAGGGACACTGCGCGATCGTGACATCGCCGACGATGGCAAGCCGCACGACTGGTGGGTGGGCGGACTGTTGAGGCCCTGCTGCTCGGGCGGGTGCTTCACCGGCCGCGTTCGCTCTTCTGCGGGGAAGTTCCCGGCTCGGACGGTTCCCGGCTCGAAAGGTCTGAACCGATACCGGGAATCAGGCGGCGACGAGCTCATGCTCGCGGTCCGGCATCTTGACCTCGGGCTTCCTGTTCGGCAGCGAGAGCCGGAAGACCTTGTGCCACGCGGAGAACACCTGCTTGGGCAGCGGCCCGGTGACGTACTCCAGCTCGTACTTCTCGAACAGCGCGCGCACCTTCACCGCGACCTCGGCGTACCGGTTGCTCGGCAGGTCCGGGAACAGGTGGTGCTCGATCTGGTGCGACAGGTTGCCGGTCATGAAGTGCATGGCCTTGCTGCCGCTGATGTTCGCCGAACCCATCATCTGGCGCAGGTACCACTGGCCGCGCGTCTCGCCCTTGATCGACTGGCGCTCGAAGACCTGGACGCCCTCGGGGAAGTGCCCGCACATGATCACCGAGTGGGTCCAGAGGTTGCGGACCAGATTCGCGGTGAAGGTGGCGGCGAGCGTGGTGAGGAACGACGGGCCCGAGAGCAGCGGGTGGATCACGTAGTCCTTGAGCGCCTGCTTGCGGATCTTGCGGCCCACGGCCTTGGCCCGCGCGCGGAACTCCGGGTCCTTGCGGCGGCGCTTGTGCAGGTTCTTGCCGAGCTCCAGGTCGTACGCCGCGATGCCGTACTCGAAGAAGCAGGCGTTGAGGAAGTTCCACAGCGGCTGGCCGAGGTGGAAGGGGTGCCACTTCTGGTCCTCGTCGACGCGCATGATGCCGTAGCCGAGGTCGTTGTCCTTGCCGATCACGTTGGTGTACGTGTGGTGCAGCTCGTTGTGCGAGTGCTTCCACTGCTCGGACGGCGAGACGTGGTCCCACTCCCAGGTGGTGGAGTGGATCTTCGGGTCCCGCATCCAGTCCCACTGGCCGTGCAGGACGTTGTGGCCGATCTCCATGTTGTCCATGATCTTCGCCACGGACAGGCCGGCGGTGCCGAGCAGCCACGCGGGCGGGAAGATCGAGAACAGCAGCACGCCCCTGCTGGCCAGCTCGAGCTTGCGCTGCGCCGAGATGACCTTGCGGATGTAGGCGGCGTCCTTCTCACCGCGGCTGGCGATCACCTCGTCGCGGATCGCGTCCAGTTCGCGGCCAAGCTCCTCGATCTGCTCCGCGGTCAGGTGGGTGGTGGGGTCGATGGCGGTCAAGGTGCGTCTACCGTTCGATGTCGCAGGGGCCCGCCGCGGCGGACACGCAGGTCTGGATGAGGACGCCCGGCTCGGCCTCGGTGATCTCGCCGGTGCGCAGGTCGCGGACGGCGCCCGCCTTGAGCGGCGTGACGCAGCCGAAGCAGATGCCCATGCGGCACCCGGAGGGCATGAGCACGCCGGCCTCCTCGCCGATGTCCAGCAACGACGTGGCGCCGTCCGCGTCGACGGCCCTGCCGGTGGCGCTGAACGTGACCTCGCCGCCCTCGTCGTCGCCGGCGACGACGAGGGCGGGGCGGAAGCGTTCGGTGTGCAGTCGCACTCGGACGCCGTACTCGGTCCAGTGCTCCTCCGCGGCGTCGAGCAGGCCCGCGGGCCCGCAGGCCCAGGTCTCGCGCTCGGCCCAGTCGGGCACGAGTTCGCCGAGACGGGCGACGTCGAGCCTGCCGTCCGTCTCGGTGTGCACCTCGGTGAGGCGCAGCTTGCCGTCCGCGACCAGGCTGTGCAGTTCGTCGCGGAAGATCACGTCTTGCGGCCGCGGCGCGCAGTGGACCATGACGACGTCGGCGAACTCGTGGTCGCGCAGCATGCCCATCACGGGCGTGATGCCGCTGCCGGCTGTCAGGTAGAGCACCTTGGCGGGCTTGGCCTGCGGCAGCACGAAGTCACCGGTCGGCTGGTCGAGCTGGACCAGCGTGCCCGGTGTCGCCCTGTGGACCAGGTGGTTGCTGACCTTGCCGTCCGGGATCGCCTTCACGGTGATCGTGATGCGGCCGTCCGGGCGGTTCGTCGGCGAGGTGAGGGAGTAGGCCCGCCACAGGCGCCTCCCGTCGACGTCGACCCCGATCCGCACGTACTGACCGGCCGTGTGGCCGCGCCAGCCCCGCCCCGGCCTGATCACGACGGTCGCGGCGTCACCCGTCTCGGGGTGCACGGCCTCGATGCGTCCCCGCAGGTCGGCGCCCGCACGCAGCGGGCTGACCAGGTCGAGGTAGTCCGACGGCAGCAGCGGCGTCGTGACCATCTCCAGCAGTTTCCATGCCCTGCCGCGGAGGGTTGCACTCGTCATGACTCCAGCTTGCTGCGCCTCGGGGCGTAAAGTCCTGACCGTAGGACGTGAATCTGGTCGGCTGAATTGTTCGTTGGGAACAAAGTGGGGAACAAAGAACGTGAGCCATGCCATCCGGAGGGCCAGCGAGCTGGTCCTGGACGAGACGACGGTCACCGCGCTTCGGGCCGCGCTGACGTCCACCGCCGACGAGGTCGTCGAGGCGATCATCGACGAGGTCCCTCCCTATGCCAACGCCCTTTCGGGCCGCATGGGCGCCACCATCCGCCGAGCCGTCCGCACCGCCCTGGGGCACTACCTGGACCTCGCGAGCGGGAACGCCACGGGTGGCGACGCCGGTGACGCGGCCTACGAGCTGGGCCGCGGCGAGGTGCGCGACGGCCGTTCGATGGACGCCCTGCTCAGCGCCTACCGCGTCGGCGCCCGCGTGGCCTGGCGGTGCCTGGCAGCGGGTGCCGTACCCGCGGGTCTGCCCGCCGCCGAGGTCGCCAAGTTCGCCGAGCTGACCTTCGCCTACATCGACGAGCTCTCCGCCGCGAGCGCCGCGGGCCATGCCGACGAGCTGGCCGCCCGGGGCAGGGCCCGGGAGCGCCACCTGGAGCACCTGGCCCGCGACCTCCTCGCCGGCGCGAGCCCGGACGTGCTGCTGGCCTCTGTCCATCGGGCCGGGTGGCAGCCTCCGGTCTCGCTGACCGCGGTCCTGTTGCCGGCCGCCCAGGCCCGGCCCGCCTACCGCGCGCTCGACCCGAGCACCCTCGTCCTCGACGATCTGCCGGACGCCACCGGTGTGCTGCTCGTCCCCGACGCCGACCGATCACATCTCCTGCGGCAGCTGACCGACCGCACCGCCGTGGTCGGCCCGGCCCGGCCATGGACCCGTGCGTCCGCCTCGTACGCACGAGCCGTACGCGCGCGTTCCCTCTCACCTGATATCCGCGACACCGAGGACCACCTGCCCGAGCTGGTGCTGAGCGCCGACGTGGACGCCTTCGCGGACCTGCGGGCCCGGGCCCTCGCACCATTGCGGACCCTGCCAGTCGCGACCGCACGGCGGCTGGAGGAGACGTTGCGGGCGTGGCTGCTGCACCAGGGCAGGCGGGAAGAGGTGGCGGCGGCGTTGTTCGTCCATCCCCAGACGGTCCGGTACCGGATGTCGCAGCTGCGGGAGCTGTTTCCGGATCTCGCATCGCCGCAGCGGGTCCTCGAACTGACGCTGGCGGTGGGTCTTCGGGCCGGCTGACGCCTCCGTCGACCGTCCACGACCGCGTCCGCGAGCGGTCCGGCAATCATGCTCTCGTTCTCGGTGCCTCGTTCTCGGTGCCTCGTTCTCGGTGCCGTCAGCCGGCTCGCGCGGTTCTCCGAGGGGCGGAGCGGCGAGAGCGAAGCCGCTTCGCTTCGGGAGCGTCCGCGCTCGGCCTCAGCCGGCCAGGTCCAGGGCCAGGTCCACGGCCAGGTGGCCGGAGAGGGCCCGCAGGAAGTCGACCGCGTCGAAGGCCTCGCCCGCGGCGGCGACCCCGACCGCCCGGGTCCGCCCGGTGAGGATGCGGTGCACCGCCTCCACCGCGAGCGGTGCCGAGATGGCGTAGATGTCCCGGCCCCGGGCCGCCGCCCGGCGCTGCCGGCCGCCGGACCGCACCACCACGTCGACCAGGAAGGTCTGGTCGGAGCGGCCCTGCTCGTCGGCCGCGACCGGCGCCGGCGTCTGCGGGGCGGCGAGGTCCCGGACCGCCTCGACGGTCATGTAGCTGTGCAGGTCGGTGACGGCCAGGTGGCTCGGCACGGTGACGATGTCCGCCATGGCGAACTCGCCGATGACCGGACGGACGCCCAGCGGCTCGGGGAAGGCCCACTCCAGGGCGGGCAGCTCGTCCTGGTGGTACGTCAGCCGGCCGCCGGTGTGGCGCAGCCTGCGGTCGCCGCGCAGCTCCCGCGAGACGGTGCCCGACAGCCGGGTGCCCGGGGTGGGGTGCCAGCTGCTCAGCCCGTAAGCGATGTGCACCTCGTCGGCTGCCGTCCAGTCGCCCATCGCGGCGGTGGCCAGCAGGTCGCCGAGGCCGCCGTAGAAGGCCATCGCGGGCACCACCACGGTGCCCGCGGCCCGGGCGCGGTCGGCGAACCGGTCGAAGGTGTCCAGGTTGGCCTCGATCTCCGCCGCCACGTCCACGTACGCGATCCCGGCGCGCAGTGCCGCCTCGATCACCGGGGCGGCGGTGCCGGCGAACGGCCCCGCGCAGTTGATCACCGCGTCGGCGCCGGCCAGCGCGCGGTCCAGCGAGTCCGCGTCCTCGACCGAGGCCGGCCGCCGGCTCACGGCGATGGCCGATGCCGCCGGCATCGGGCTCACGATGTCCTATACGGGCAGCCAGCTGACCGGCATCACCGACGGCGCCGGCCGCACGGTCAGCCTCGGCTACACCGGCGGGCTGCTGACCAGCATGACCCTGCCCGGTCAACGCACGGTCGCCTACCAGTACACGGGCAACCTGCTCACCAGTGTCCGCGACCTGCGCGGCCAGAGCACCTCTTACGGCTACGACGCGAACGGACGGCTCAGCACCGTCACCGACCCTCTCGGCCACGTCGTGACCGCCAACACCTACGACGCCTCCGGCCGGGTCGCCAGTCAGGTCGACGCCCTCAGCGGCACGACCACGTTCAGCTACGACACCGCCAACTCCACGACCTATGTGACCCACCCGGACGGCGGGATCTGGACCCACGCCTACTCCGGCGGCGTCATCAGCTGGCAGTCCGACCCCTACGGCAAGACCACCCGCTACACCTACGACAGCGCGTTCAACCGTACGGCGTTCACCGATCCGAACGGCAAAACCTCGACGTTCACGTTCGACGCCAGCGGCAACATGCTGACGAGTACGGCCCCGGTACCGGTGTCCGCCACTCAGACGTGGACCTACGACGGCAACAACAACGTCACCTCGCAGAAGGACGCCCTCGGCCGTACCACCACCTACGCCTACAACGCGCTGAACCAGCTGACCGGCACCACCGACCCCTCCGGCGGGAAGACCGGCTACACCTACACCCCCCTCGGTGCCCTCGCCACCGTGACCACCCCTCGCGGGGCCACCACCACGTACGGGTACGACGCAGCGGGCAACCGGACATCGGTCACCACCCCGCTCGGCGAGAAGACGACCTTCACCTACGACACGGCCACCCGACTCGCCAGCAAGACCGACCCGCGCGGGAACACGGCAGGAGCCAGCGCCGCCGCCTACACGACCTCCTACACGTACGACGCGGGCGGCCTGCTCGCCTCCGCCACCGACCCCCTCGGCAACACCACCGCCTACGGCTACGACGCGGCGGGCAACCTGACCAGCGTCAAGAACCCGCTCGGTGCGACCACCTCCTACGGCTACGACGCGGCGGGCAACCGCACCACGGTCAAGGACCCCGCGGGCAGCACCACTACCAGCGTCTACGACCCCGCCGGCAACCTGACCGCTGTCACGGACACGCTGGGGAACCAGACCACCTACGGCTACGACAAGAACAATCGGCACATCAAGACCGTCACCGCTCGGGGCAATACCAGCCCTGAGCACCCGTTCGAGCGCTTCTACACCTGGACCTACGGCTACGACGCCAACGGCAACCTCACCTCGACCGGCCAGCAGGCCGGCGGTGGCCTGTCGATGACGTACGACGCCGTCAACCGGCCGCTCAGCGTCACCACTCAGAACGGCCGCACCACCTCGACGACCTACGACGCCGCCGGCCAGGCCGTCACCACCACCGACCCGACCAGCGCGATCACCACGCTCGCCTACGATGCGCTCGGCCGCCCGACAAGCCGTACCGACGCGCGTGGCAAGACCACGAGCTACGGCTACGACGCCGACGGAAACCGGACCAGCCTCACCACCCCCGAGGGCAACAAGACCACCTGGACCTACGACCTCGACCAGCGGCTGACCGGCACCGTCGACCCCCGCGGGAACGCCACCGGCGCCACCGCGGCCACCTATACCACCGCATACACCTACGACCCGGCCGGGAACCCGACGTCTCTCAAGGACCCGCTCGGCAACACCACGACCACCGGCTTCGATCCGCTCAACCGCCCGATCACGGTCACTGACCCCCTCGGCCGCAAGACCATCACCGGCTACGATGCCGCGGGCCGCGTCACCACCGTCACCGATCCCAACGGAGCCGTCACCACCAACACGTGGAACACGGCCGGCGAGCGCACCAAACGAACGGACGCCAACGGGCACACCACCGGCTACGCCTACGACCAGCTCCACAGGATCACCGCCGTCACCGACCCCCTCGGTCGCACGACCCGCACCTGGTACGACGAGGAAGGCAACCGCTCCAAGACCACCGACGCCCGCGGCGTCACCAGCGAGACCAAGTACGACCCGCGCGGGTTCCCCGTGGAGACCGTCTTCTCCGACGGCACCCCGAAGCTCGAGACCGCCTACGACTTCGACAACCGACTGGTCTACGTCGCCAACGGCACCGACATCCGGAACCTTGGATACGACCCCGCCGGTCGCCTTGCATCGGTGACCAAGCCCAACGAGACCACCGGCTTCGCCTACGCCTACGACACCGTCGGCAACATCACCAGCCGCCAGTATCCCGACGGCCGCAAGACCGCCTACACCTACGACGCCGACGGCCGCAGGACCCAACAAACCATCGACGGCGCCACCACCACCTACACCTACGACCCTGCAGGGCACCTGGCCACCACCGTCCTACCCGCGAGCAACGGCCACACCGAAACCCGTTCCTACGACCCCGCAGGCCGCCTCAGCGGCATCACCAGTGCCAAGGGCACCGCCACACTCGCCTCCTGGCAGATCACCCGCGACGCCAACGGCCGACCTGCCAAGGTCGACACCACACGCGCCGGTCTGGCTCCCGGCACGCAGAACTACACCTACGACAACGCCGGCCGCCTCCTGTCCGGCTGCCCGCTGTCGACCACCACGACCGGCTGCGCCGGCGGCACCCTGACCTACTCCTACGACCAGGTCGGAAACCGCCTCACCCAGAGCGATCCCGCCGGAACCACCACCTACACCTACGACGCCGCGGACCAGCTCACCAAGACCACCGCCCCCACGGCCACCACGACCTACGGTTACGACGCCAACGGCAACAACACCACCGTCACCGCACCCGCCAACAACAAAGACCTCGCCACCGGAACAAGCCTCAACTCCGGTGCCAGCCTGACCTCCAACACGGTGCGCCTGGCCATGCAGGGCGACGGCAACCTCGTCCTGTCCTCCGTCTCCACCAACCAGACCCTCTGGTCCTCCGGCACGGCAGGACACCCCGGTGCCTCGGCGACCATGCAGGCCGACGGGAACTTCGTCGTCTACGACACCGGTCACAACGTCCTCTGGGCCAGCAACACCCCTGCCAGCCCCGGCGCCCACGCCACGGTCCAGGACGACGGTGACCTCGCCCTCTACAACAGCGCCGGCAGCCGAATCTGGACGTCCGACACCGCCAAGGCCGTCCCTGACTCCGGCAATCTCACCTACACCTACGACGCCGCCGGGCGCCTCACCACCGCCACCGGCAAGAGCACCCAGTCCTTCACCTACGACCCGTTCGGCAACCGCGCCACCTCCACAGGCACCAACACGCCCGCCCGCACGATCACCTGGGACATCAACAACCCCCTGCCGCAGATCGCCACCCAGACCGACGGCACCGGCCAACTGCTCGGCGACTACACCTACAACCCCCTCGGCCAACCCCAGAGCCAACACGCAGGCAACGGAACCTTCTACAACCACCACGACTGGCTCGGCTCCGTCACCGACCTGACCAGCACCAACGGCACACCACAAAGCCGCACCACCTACGACCCCTACGGGCGTGCCGCCACCACCCCCCTCGCAACCGACGCTCCCACCTCTCCCTTCGGCTTCACCGGTCAGTACAACGGCTCCGGCCTCGCCGGCAAGCAGTACCTCCGAGCCCGCGAGTACGACCCCTCGCTCGGCCGCTTCACCGCCCAGGACCCCCTCGCCACCCCAGCCG
>NZ_JBEXWT010000153.1:0-11943 GCF_040629945.1 Kitasatospora sp. NPDC005856
AGGCTGAGGATTATCTACGAACCTATATTCGATAACCCCGAGCTCCCGCTGCGCAACGTCATCGAATTCTGGATCATCGCGCCCGCCGAGGCGCGGGCCGCGCGCCGGCCGCACCTGCGGCTGGCGGTCGACCCGGAGCAGGCCACCGTCTCGGTGCCCTCCGCCTCCGCGGTGGCCGAGGCGACCGAGCACGAGGAGTGGGTCGACGGCATGCGCGAGCGGGGAGCGGCCGGGCCGGACTCCTGGGAGCCGATGCCCGTCCCGTTGCCGACCTACGTGACCGCCCCGGTCGCCCCCCGGGTCTCCCGCGGCCTCGACCTGTCGGCCCCCGGCGCCTGGAGCGCCGGACGGCCCGCCGAGTCCCGCAAGACCCCGCTCTTCGACCAGTACGCCGAGCCGCACGCCCCCGAGTCGCGCCCGCGCGCGGCCAACGAGTAGCCGAGCGGCCCCGGGCCACCCCCCGACCAGCACCGTGATCCGGGGGGTGGTCACGGACCCCCTCCGAAAGGTGCTAGAGTTTCTTCTCGTTGGGGCTGTGGCGCAGTCCGGTAGCGCACCTCGTTCGCATCGAGGGGGTCAGGGGTTCGAATCCCCTCAGCTCCACCCAACGGATCGGCTCGGGCCGGTCGACGAAATCCCCCCGGGAGGCAACTCCCGGGGGGATTTCGCGTTTTGTGGGTCCGGGCGGGTCGGGACGGGTCCGGAGGGGCCGGGGGCGGCTCCCGTGATGAGGGTCACACCACCCCGCGGGGCGGCCGAGCGGAGCCCGGCAGGTGGAAGTGCTCGGCGAGGGTGGTCGTGGGGCCGGGGCGCGGCGGCCCTCGATTCGCCGGTGGCGCTCGCGCGGGTGGGGCTCGATGGCGCGCGGGTGCTCGACCGTCAGTCGGAGGGTCGCGAGGAGGGCCTGGACGGCGCACGGGCGGCCTCGACGGGTCCACGTGCACCCGGCGGGGCCTTCCGGGGCCCGTCCGGACCCCGCGGGCCTGTCGCCGGGCCCCGCGGCCCCCGGTGCGGGGCCTGACGCCGTTTCGGCCCGCGGCCGACTTCCGGCCCGGCCTTTGCCGCTTTTTTGGGATCGGATAGTCCGGAATATTCACGGAAGCGCATTGTTTCCCGGTCGGGATAATCGCTGGACCGCCGCGTGGACATTCGTGTGGAACCTTCGGTCGGTGGGCATTCCGCTTTCGGGCGGAACGTCCGGGTCGGGGCCTTGGCCGTGTTTCACGTCGAATGCTGCGAGCTGGGCGAATGTGGCCGGGAATGGGGCTTGCGGACGAGGCCGCGTCGGCGGTCGACCGCGGCGCGCGCTCCAGGGGGACGACCCGTCACCTTGCGCCCGTTCGGCCGGAGCGGGCGCGTGTGCTGCGGCTGCGGGGAATGGCCGCCGCTGACGGAATCGCGCACGGGGTGGGCGGTGCGATGCCTGATTCCTACCGAATTCCGGTGGTCGAGGGGGCCTCGGGCCCGATCCGGATACCCCGGGGTCAGCCGTTCGCGGGTGTGGACCGTTATGCTCGGGCGGCCTTGGGGCTCTGTTGTTCGACGAGGGGGGGATGTGCCTGTCCGGTCTCCGCTCCATTTGTCGGCGGCCAGGGGCAGGATGTGTTTCCCGAGTCGGGTGCCGGGATGTGGCCCGGAGTCAGGGCGGAAGGAAACAGGGGGAGAGCAGTGCGTGGTGTCGACGATGTGGCGCAGGCGGACCGAAAGCTGTACGGGCTGATCTACCGCAATCCGGTCTGGTCGCTGGAGGAGGTGGCGCTGGAGGCCGGGTGTTCGGTCGGGGAGGCGGAGGAGGCGTGCGAGCGGCTCAGCGCCAGCGGGTTGCTGGCCCCGTCGCCCGGTGCGCCGTGCGGCTTCGTCACCGTGGATCCGGAGGCGGCGCTGTCCCGGCTGTTCTCGGCGGAGGAACGGCTGGTCACCGCGCACCTCCAGCACGTCGCCAGGATCCGTACGGCCATCTCCTCCGTGGTGCACGGCTTCCCGGACCTGCGGGACGAGCGCCGGGAGGCGGTGGAGGTCGAGACGCTGGGGACGCCGGCGCTGGTCAACGCCTTCCTGGACGACGCCGGGAGCATGGTCCGCTCGCGGCTGCGCGCGATGCACCCCGGCGGGCCGCCGCCCGAGGAACTGATCGACGACATGCTCCTGCGGGACAAGGAGATGGAGGGCCGGGGAATCGTCGTGGAGGGGCTGTACCAGCGGCGTACCGCGGCGATCCCGTACATGGCGGCGTACCTGGCGGACGCGGCCCGGCCGGGGAAGGGGGTCCGCGTCGCCGAGTACCTGCCGCTGCGCATGATCCTCTTCGACGACGAGCTCGCCGTGCTGCCGATCAACCCGGAGGACAGCAGTCAGGGGGCGTTCGCGATCCACGGGAAGGAGCTCGTCGCCTCGTTGCACGCGTTCTACGACTACTGCTGGCACAACGCCACGCCGGTGCAGCACGCGCCGGCGCAGCACGCGTCGGAGCAGCAGGCCGTCGCGCTGGACGGCCAGGATCTCGTGGTGGTCAGGCTGCTCGCGGACGGGGTCAAGGACGAGGCGATAGCGCGTCAGCTCGGCATCTCCCCGCGCACTTTCAGCAGAATCGTTTCGGCGCTGCTCGACAGGCTCGGCGTGAAGACGCGCTTCCAGGCCGCCATGCGGATCGCGGAGCTGGGGATGCTGGACTGACGCGGCCGGCGAACGGGTAGGGGCGGGTCACTGCGGTGGCCCGCCCCTTCTGTGTTCCGGAACGGGCGATTCATCATGGTACGCCCCGGTTCGCACCCCCGCCCGTCTCGAATCGTGAGACAAACCGGGTGGGTGGCAAAGCTCCGTCATGACGGGTTGCTGCCGCTCGGATTCGTTGATCCACGTCGGCCGGTCCAACAGGATTGGTGGTGCGAGATCGGACAGGGGCCGGCGGATCGAACGCCGGGAACCGACTCGCTCTCGAATTCCTGACAAACCGTACGGGGGATACCCATGTCTGCACGTGCCCGCCTGTGTACCGCCGCCGTCCTCGCCCTCACCGTCGCCGGGGTGACGACGGCCACCGCCGCGGCCACCGCCCAGCCCGGGACGAGCCGGAGCGTCACGGCCGCCGAGGCCACCACGGGCCAGCCCACCACGGCGCAGACGGGCGGCACGACCCCGCTTGACGAGAACGGCTGGTGGTAGCGCGCACGGTCCCCGTGCCCGCGCAAATCCCACCGTTTCTCGAGGAGCTGAGGAGCCAGCGATGGATCTGATCGACAGCGCGCCACCGGTCTCCGTGGCGCGGTTCGCCCCCGGCCGCGGACGGGCCGCGGTCCTGGACCGCACCCGCACCATCGAGGTCGCCGTCATCGGCATCGGCTACGCGGGACTGCCGCTCGCCGTGGCGGCGGCGGAGGCCGGACACCGTACCCGGGGACTGGACCTCAACGAGTTCCTGGTGGCCCAGGTCAACATCGGCAGCCCGCCGGTGGACACCGTGACCGAGGAACAACTCGCCACCGTCTCCGGCCTGCTGGACGCCACCACCGACCCGGCGTACCTGCGCGAGTGCTCGGTGATCGCCGTGTGCGTGCCCACGCCGGTGGACGCCCACGGGGTGCCCGACCTCGGACCGCTGCTCTCCGCGACCCGCACGGTCCGCGACCACCTCCGGCCGGGCCAGCTGGTGATCATCGAGTCGACCACCTACCCCGGCACCACCGAAGGGGTGATCCGCGAGACCCTGGAGGAGTCGGGTCTCGTGGCGGGCGAGGACTTCCACCTGGCCTTCTCCCCGGAGCGCGTCGACCCGGGCAACCAGCGGTTCGGCTTCCACAACACCCCGAAGGTCGTCGGAGGGCTCACGGCCGAGTGCCGCTCGCGGGCGGCCGGCTTCTACCGCGAGCTGACCGAGCAGGTCCACGTGACCCGCTCCCCCCGTGAGGCCGAGGCCGCGAAGATCCTGGAGAACACCTACCGCCAGGTCAACCTCGCCCTGATCAACGAGTTCGCGCAGATCTGCCACCGGCTCGGCGTCGACGTGTGGGACACCATCGACGCGGCCGCCACCAAGCCCTTCGGGTTCACCCCCTTCCGCCCCGGCGTCGGGGTCGGCGGCCACTGCATCCCCGTCGACCCGCTCTACCTCGTGCACCGCGCCGCACAGGAGGGGCTGCCCTTCCGCATGGCCGAACAGGCCCAGCGGATCAACGACTCGATGCCGGTCTGGGTCGCCTCCCGCGCCCGGGACCTGCTGGCGCGCCACGGGACCGCCGTACGCGGCGCCCGGGTGCTGCTGCTCGGCGTCACCTACAAGCCCGACGTCGCGGACATCCGCCACTCGCCCGCCGAGCCGCTGGCCGCCGAACTGCTCGGCGCCGGAGCGGACGTCGTCTTCCACGACCCGTACGTCGACGCCTTCCGGGCCCGCGGCCGCGAGCTGCGCCCCAGCCGCGACCTGCCGTCCGACCTGGCGACCGCGGACCTCACCGTCATGGTCCAGCGCCACCGCGCCTACCGGGACGACCTGCTCGCCGGGGCCAGGCTGCTCCTCGACCCCAGCGGGCCCGCCGCCACCACCGGGACCTCCCCCTCATGACCGTGCACCGACCCGCCGACAGGCCCCCGACCATGACCACCACGCCCACCGGGGTGCCGGGACTGATCCGGACCCGCGTCCTCGCCGACCCGGCCGCCACCGCGCTGCGGACCCCGGACACCACCGTCAGCTACGCCGAACTGTGGCAGCGGGCGGAAGACGGCGCCGACGAGCTGCGGGCGCACGGCGTGCGCCCCGGAGACGTCGTCGCCGTCCGGCTGCCCTCCGGCCCCGGGGCGATCGTCGCCATGCTCGGGGCCTGGCTCGCCGGCGCCGCGTTCCTGCCGGTCGACACCGCCACCCCGCAGGAGCGCCGCGAGTACCTGCTCCGGCACTCCCGTGCCGTCGCCCTGATCGACGGCACGGGCGTCACCGGGCTGCGCCCGGAGCGCGCCGAGCCCCTCGCGCAGGCCCACCCCGCGTACGTCATCTACACCTCCGGCTCGACCGGCACGCCCAAGGGCGTCCTGGTCGAGCACCCGGCCCTGGCCGGCCACGTCGACGCGGTCGTCGGCCTGCTCGGGCTGACGGAGGCCGACACCGTCCTGCAGTTCGCGAGCATCGGGTTCGACGTCGCCCAGGAGGAGATCTGGCCCACCCTCGCGGCCGGCGGCACCCTCGCCTTCCACGGCGGCGGCGTCCCGGACTCCGCGGCGCTCGCGGACCTCCTCCGCACGCTCGCCGTGACGGTCCTCCAACTCCCCACGGCGTACTGGCGGATGCTCTGCGCGGACTTGGACGGCGTCGACCGGCCCGGCTTCGCAGGGGTGCGGACGACCGTCATCGGCGGCGAGAGCGCGACCGCGGCCGACGCCCGGGCCCACCGGCGCACCCCGCTCGGGCACACCGTGCTGGTCAACGGGTACGGGCCCACGGAGACGGTGATCACCGCGACCGCCCTGCTCCTCCCCCCGGACGCGGAGCTCGGCGAAGCCGGCGGCCTGCCGATCGGCCGCCCGGTCGGCGACCGGCGCCTGCACGTCCTGGACGACCGGCGGCAGCCCGTCACCCCCGGCGAGCCCGGCGAGCTGTGGATCGGCGGCCCGCTGCTGGCCGCCGGCTACCTCCACGACCCCCGGCGCACCGCGGAGCGCTTCCTGCCCGACCCCTTCGAGGGCCCGGCCGCACGGATGTACCGCACCGGCGACCTGGTGCGCCGCGACCCGGACGGGAACCTCGACTTCCTCGGCCGCATCGACAACCAGGTCAAGATCCGCGGCCACCGCGTCGAACTGGACGAGGTGGACCGGCACCTGCTCGACCTGCCGGGCATCACCTCGGCGGTCTCCTTCACCCTGGACGACGGCACCGGCGGACACCTGCTGGCCGCCGCGATCACCCCGGCCGCGGACGGCCCCGGCCCCGAGGCCGTCCGGGAACTGCTGCGCGCCCGGGTGCCCGGCTACCTGGTGCCGGGCCGGATCGCCGCCCTCGACCGGCTGCCGCTGACCACCTCGGGAAAGATCGACCGCCAGGCCGCGGCCGCGGCCGCCACGGCCCTGTTCGCCACGGCCCTGTTCGCCACGGCCCTGTTCGCCACCCCGCAGGAGCCGGCCGGACCGGGTGGCACGCCCCTGGAGGAGACCGTCCGGCTGCTGCGCACCCTGCTGCAGGCCCCCGCGCTCGGACCGGACGACGACTTCCTCGCCCACGGCGGCGACTCGCTGACGGCGATGCGGGTCTGCGCGCGGATGCGCTCGCGCGGGCTCGCCATGCAGCCCGCGGACCTGCTGACCGGACGCACCGCGCGCTCCGCCGTCGACCGTGCCGGGCAGCGCGGCGCGCCGCTCACGCCGGTCGAGGAGGAACCGCCCGGCCCGCTGGACCTGCTGCCCGCCCAGCGGCGCTGGCTCCAGGACGGCCGGTGGGCCGAGCCGGATCACTTCTGCCTCAACGCCCTGTTCGCCGTCGACCCGAGCCCGGACGCCGACGCCAGTCCGGACGCCGACCGCCTCACCGCCGTCGCCGCCGAACTGCTGCGCCGCCACCCGGCCCTGCGCACCGCGCTGGACCCGGACGGCACCGCCGTGCTCACCGCGCCGGACCCCGCGCGGGCGGTCGAGCGCGTCGACCTGCGGGAGGTGCCCGCGGACGAGCGCGGCGCACGCCTGGAGTCCGCCCTGGCCTCGGCGCAGACCTCGATGTCCCTGGCCGACGGCCGGGTGTTCCGGCTGCTGCACGTCGACGTCGGCGACGGAACCGCCCGGCTGCTGCTGACCGTGCACCACTTCGTGCTGGACGGCGTCTCCATGGGCCTGCTGGTCGACGACCTGGAGGCGCTGCTCGCCGGCACCTCCCCGGAGCCGGCCACGGCCGGCCCCCGCGCGATCGGCACGGCGCTGCGCTCCTGGCTGGACAGCCCCGAGGCTCGGCAGGACGCCGCGGCCTGGACGGCCGGCACCGGCGGATTCGCCGCGCTGACGCCGGACTCGGACGGCCCCGGCCTGCTCCCGAGCCTGCGCGTCCACCGGTTCCGCCTCGGCCCCGAGGCCACCCGGCTGGTCACCCACGCGCTGCCCGAGGAGGGCGTCGCCCCGCACGACTTCACGCTCGGCTGCCTGGTGGGCGGCCTCGCCCGCTGGACCGGGGAGCCGGTCCACGGCGTGGACGTGTACGCGCACAGCCGGGACGTCCCGGTCGGGAACCTGGACCTGTCCCGCACGGTCGGCTACGTGCAGAGCACCTTCCCGGCGGTGCTGCGGTGGTCCGGCCGCGGCCCGGCCGCGCTGCGCACCGCGCTGGCCGCGCTGGACGAACTGCCGCAGCGGCGCCACGGCTTCGACGCGCTGCGCTTCGGCTCGCCCGTACCGCAGGAGCGCGACGCGCTGGACGCCCGCCCGCGGCCGTCCGTGCGGCTGAACTTCCGCGGCCACCTGCTGCGGCTGGAGCAGCGCGCCCCCGGCGCCGTGCTGCGGCCGGCGGACGAGGACCACGGCGCCCAGCGGTCCCCGCGCCAGTGCGAGCGCTACCTGCTGATGGTCGAGGGCGACATCGTCGACGGCGAGCTGGAGGTGAGCGTGAAGTACTCGACCGGGCACTGGAGTCCGGACCGGATCGAAGGGCTGGCCACGGAGATCGAACGGGCCATGACCGAGGTCCTGGCGGAGTGCGGCGCCCGCCCGGAGCCGGCCGGAGGTGCCCGGTGAACCCGACCGACGCCCCGTTCGTCCCCGGAGTCCCCGCGGAGCACCAGCCGGCGACCGGCAGTGCCCCGGGCACGCCCCTGGCGCTGTACTTCCACCACGTCCACCCGGACGTCCGGCACTACACCGCCCTGACGCCACGGGAGTTCGCCGAGGGCATGGAACGGGTGCTGGCGGAGTTCGACCCGTACCGGCCGGACGACCTGCTCGCCCCGTCCGGCCCCGTCCGGCCCGACCGGCCGACGGTGCTGGTGACCTTCGACGACGGGTACCGGGACAACCTCGTCCACGCCCGCCCGATCCTGCGCGAACTCGGCGTGCGCGCCGTCTTCTTCGTCTGCACCGGCCTGCTCGGGCAGCACAGCGGACAGCCCCGGGAGGACTACCTCACCTGGGACGCGTGCGACCGGCTGGCCGAGGACGGCCACCTGATCGCGGCGCACACCCGCACCCACCCGCACCTCGACCGGCTGCCGCCGGAGCAGGCGCAGGACGAGGCGCGCGCGTCCCTGGCGGACATCGCCGCCCGGTACGGGCCGGGCCCCGCCCGGCTCTTCGCCTACCCCTACGGCGGCATCCCGGCCGAACCCGGCCTGCCCGGTGACGTACTGGCCTTCGGCACGGTGCGCTCGCCCGCCGAGCCGTGGCACTCGGCGCCGCAGGCGATCCGGCGCACCTACCTGCCGTCCGGAGCGACCGGGACGTGGGACGGGCTGGTCCGCCACTGGCGCGCCCAGTGGCAGCCCGCAGGAGCGACGGCCCGTCCCGACGACCGCGACGACCTTCGAGGAGAACGACCGTGACCGATTCGACCACCGGCTCCAGCACGGAGCCGACCGGCCCCACCGGCTGGGGCAGCCGGCTGACCAAGGCCATGCCGGCCACCCGGGAGTCCCGGATCATCGCCGTGAACGCGCTGGTCGGCTCGGTCGGCACCGGCATGTTCCTGGCCGGCTCCGCGCTCTACTTCACCAGGTTCGCCGGGCTGACCGAGACCCAGCTCGGCGTCGGCATGGCCCTGGCCGGCGTGGTCGGCCTGCTGACCGCCGTCCCGATGGGCCGGCTCGCCGACCGGTTCGGCCCGCGTGCCATGCTGATGATCGTCTGCCTCTGGCGGTTCGTCGGCTACCTCGCCTACCTGAACGTCCACGGCTTCGGCCAGTTCGTGGTGACGGCCTGCCTGCTGTTCGTCATGGACCGGGCCGGCCAGCCGCTCAACCAGGCACTGGTCGGCCAGCTGATCGTCGGCGCCGAGCGCAACCGCACCATGGGCTTCATCCGGGCGCTGCGCAACCTCGGCTTCACCGTCGGCTTCTCGATCGCCGGCGTCGCGCTGACCACCGACTCGGTGACGCTGTTCCGCTGGCTGTTCATCGGCAACGCGATCAGCTTCCTGTTCGTGTTCACGCTGATCGGCATGCTCCCCAAGGTCCGGCCGGTCGCCAAGGGCGGGGACGGGGACGAGCCCGCGGGCGCCGTCATCCCGCCGATCCGCGACTGGCGGTTCGTGGCCGCGACCGCGTCGAACGGCGTGCTGTTCCTGCACGACGCCATCCTGATCACCGTGCTGCCGCTGTGGGTCGCCGAGCACACCAAGTCCCCGATCTGGATGATCACGGTGCTGGTCACCACCAACACGGTGATCACGGTGCTCTGCCAGGTGCGGGTGACCAAGCACATCGACGACATGGCCAGCGCCCGGCGGGCCACCAACCGGTCCGCGGTGCTGCTGACGGCCTCCTGCCTCGCCTTCGCCCTCAGCGGTGCCGTCGACCTGCCGGTCGGAGCCGCCGCGGCCCTCGTCGCCGCGCTGCTGCTGCTGACCGTCGCCGAACTGCTGCACTCGGCCTCCTCCTGGGAGATCTCCTTCGCGATGTCGCCGGAGGCCGCCCAGGGCCGCTACCTCTCCTTCTTCAACGTCGGCTTCTCGATGGCGGAGATCGCCGGACCGGCCGTCGTCCTGTGGCTGCTCTCCCGGACCGGCCCGGCCGGCTGGCTGATCCTGGCCGCCACCTTCCCGCTCGCCGCCGCCCTGAGCTGGGTGGGCACCCGCCCGCAGCCGGAGCAGCCGGCGGACGACATCGCGCCGGTGCCCGCGGCCGCCGGCTCCTGACCCACCCCGTACGACGGAGGAACCCATGCCCGACACCCCGAACCCGATGCACCTGCTGATCGTCAGCGGCGGCCGCGACCTGCCCGACCGGGCCCGCGCCGCGATGCC
Source organism: Kitasatospora sp. NPDC005856 (assembly GCF_040629945.1). NCBI lineage: Bacteria > Bacillati > Actinomycetota > Actinomycetes > Kitasatosporales > Streptomycetaceae > Kitasatospora > Kitasatospora sp. NPDC005856. The sequence goes on from NZ_JBEXWT010000153.1 coordinate 9,923, forward strand.
CGGCGTGCGCACCACCGTCATCTGCCGGCCCGAGGTCGTGCCGCGGCTGCGCAGCCGGGAGAAGATCGAGCGGCTGATCGTGCTGCGGGAGGACGCCCCGGTGGACGAGTGGGTGGCCGCCGCCCGCTTCGTGCACGCGGCCGACCCGGTCGACCGGCTCACCAACTTCACCGAGAAGGACACCGAGAAGACCGCGGCGATCGCGGTGGCGCTCGGCCTGGACTGGCACAGCCCCGAGACCGTCCGGGCCGTCGCGGACAAGTGCGCCATGCGCCGGGCCCTCGCCGACGCCGGGGTCAGCGACGTCCTCGCGGAGACCGTGCACGACGCCCAGGGCATCCTCGAGGTCGCCGAGAAGGCCGGCTATCCGTTGATCTGCAAGCCCGTGCGCGGTGTCGCCAGCAAGGGCGTGACCAGGATCGACGGCCCCGGCGACATCGAGCGCGCCCTCGCCTGGGGCGCCGAGGGGGCCGGTGACCTCGACTCCGCCGAGCTGCTGGTGGAGCCCTTCCTCAGCGGCGACGAGTACAGCGTGGAGAGCGTCAGCGAGGACGGCGAGCACCTGGTCGTCGGCATCACCCGCAAGATCTCCGAGCACGACCACTTCGTCGAGGTCGGGCACGTCGTCCCGGCCCCGCTGCCCGCCGCCGACCAGGAGCGGATCGCCGCCGCCGTCGTGGACATGCTGCGCGCGCTGGGCGTGCGGCGCGGGGTCACCCACACCGAGGTGCTGGTGGCCGCCGACGCGGTGAACATCGTCGAGACCCACCTGCGCCCGGCCGGGGACGAGATCCCCGAGCTGTGGGCCCGGATCTCCGGGGTGGACCTGATCGAGGTGGTCGCCCGCCAGGCCGTCGGCCTGCCGGTGCTGGACGACGTCCGGGCCGCGCTCGCGGCCGACCGGGAGGGGCCGCGCGCCGCCGCCATCTGGTACTCCTGCCCGGACGCCGTCGGCGAGATCGTCGAGGTCGCCGGAGAGGACGAGGCCCGCGCCGTGGAGGGCGTGGTCGACGTCGAGGTCCTGCGCGAGCCGGGCAAGCGGCTCAAGGGCGTCACCGGCTCCTTCGCCCGGGCCGCGCACGTCTGCGCGGTGGGCGGGACCCAGGAGGAGGCCCTGAGGCGGGCCCAGGACGGCGTGCGCAAGCTCTCCTTCACCGTGCGCAGCGAGGGCATGGCCGCGCGGCACGAGGCGCTCACCGCCACGACCGACTGACCAGGACCGACCCGACGGTCCGGCAACCCACCAGAGACAGACGAGGACACACGATGAGCAACGAGAACCTTCCCGAGTTCGCCTTCGGCGGCCTGCACCACGTCCAGCTGGCGATCCCGCCCGGCGCCGAGGACCTGTGCCGGCAGTTCTGGGGCGACGTCATGGGGATGACCGAACTGGAGAAGCCCCCGGTGCTGGCCGCCCGCGGCGGCTGCTGGTTCCGCGGCGGCGGCCTGGAGGTCCACCTCGGCGTCGAGCAGGACTTCGGCCCGGCCCGCAAGGCGCACCCCGGCATCCTCGTCCGCGACCTGCGGGCCCTCGCCGAGCGGCTGGAGGAGTGCGACCACGAGGTGACCTGGGACGACGACTTCCCCGGCCACGACCGCTTCTACGCCTTCGACAAGCTCGGCAACCGGCTGGAGTTCCTCGAGCCGAAGAGCGCGTCCTGACCATCCCGTCCGTGCCTGTTCGAGGAGTCGCAATGACCGAAGCGGTGGGCCGCGAGCCCGTACTGCGCGTGGCGGACCTGATCGTGGCCGAGGGGCCCGAGGGCTCCGAGCGCATCCTGATCCCGGGACTGAGCGTGACCGTCGCCGCCGGTGAGATCGTCGCGGTCCTCGCCGACGACCCGGCGTCGTCGGCGGCCCTGGTCGACGTCTTCACCGGGGCGCGCCGCGCCCAGTACGGCGAGATCGCGGTCGGCGCCGGCCGGCCGCGCCGGGTCGCCCCGGCCCGGCCCGCGGGCGTGGCCGTGGTGCGGCCCGGACAGCCCGGGCCGGCCGGCCGGATCCCGGCGGTGACGGTCGTG
>NZ_JBEXWT010000154.1:0-11198 GCF_040629945.1 Kitasatospora sp. NPDC005856
GGCGGGGGGGGGGGGGGGCGGGGGGGGGGGGGGGGGGGGGGGGGGGGGGGGGGGGGGGGGGGGGGGCCCCCCCCCCCCCGCCCCCGCGCTCAGCGCCCGTTCAGCCATCCGGCGAGCTTGCCGCCCTTGTCCACGGCCCGCAGCCGCCGCTCCGCCGCCTCGCCGACCTCGTCGGTGGTGACCACCAGCAGTTCGTCCCCGCCGCGCAGCACCGTCGCCTTGTCCGGCACGAAGGAGTTCCCCTCCCGCACGACCAGGGTGACGGCCGCCCCCTTGGGCAGCCGCAGCTCGCTGACCTCCACGCCCGACATCTTCGAGGCGGGGGAGAGCGCGACCGACAGCAGGTGCCCGTGCAGCTTCTCCAGCGGGGCGGACTCGATGCCCAGGTCCTGGCCCATGTCGCCCTCGTCGATCCGCAGCCGCTTGGCCACCCACGGCAGGGTCGGCCCCTGGAGCAGGGTGAAGACGACGACCAGGATGAAGACGATGTTGAAGACGTCCTCGGCCCGGTGGGCGCCGGTCACCACCGGGATGGTGGCCAGCACGATGGGCACCGCCCCGCGCAGCCCGGCCCAGCTCAGCAGCGCCTGCTCGCGGGCCGGCACCTTGAACGGGGTGAGCGAGACCATCACCGACAGCGGCCGCGCCAGGAACACCAGCACGGCGCCGATCACCAGCGCGGGCACCACCGCGTCGCCCATGGTCTCGGGCGTGACGAGCAGTCCGAGCAGGACGAACATGCCGATCTGCCCGATCCACGCCAGTCCGTCGGCGAAGCCCCGGACGGCCGGACCGTGCGGCAGCTTGGAGTTCCCGAGGATCACCGCGCAGATGTAGACGGCGAGGAAGCCGGAGCCGTGCAGCAGCGCGCCGCCGGCGTACGCGAGCACGGTGAGCGCCATCACGGCGATCGGGTAGAGGCCCGAGGAGGGCAGCGCGACGTGCTTGAGCCCGTAGGCGCCGATCTTCCCGACGGCCAGGCCTATCACCGCACCGATCGCCAGCTCGGCGACGATCGTGCCGATCAGGACGTACCAGGAGTCCAGCTCCCCGGTGGTGGCGAAGGCGACCACCAGGATGACCACGGGGGCGTCGTTGAAGCCGGACTCGGCCTCCAGCAGGCCGGTGAGCCGGTGCGGCAGCGGGACCATCCGCAGCACCGAGAAGACGGCGGCCGCGTCGGTCGAGGAGACGATGGCGCCCAGCAGCAGCGAGGTGCGCCAGTCCAGGCCGACCAGCCAGTGCGCGCCGGCGGCGGTGGCGAAGACGCTGACGCCGACGCCGACGGTGGCGAGCACGGTCGCGGCCGGCATCACCGGCTTGATCTCCCGCCAGCTGGTCTTGATGCCGCCCTCGGCGAGGATCACCACGAGTGCCGCGTAGCCGAGCACCTGGGTGAGCTCGGCGTTGTTGAACGTGACGCCGATCCCGTTCTGGCCCAGCGCCACGCCGATCCCCAGATAGATCAGCAGGCTGGGCAGCCCTGATCGGGTCGAGAGGCGTACGGCACCCACCGCGAACAGCAGGATCACGGAGGACTCGAGCAGGAGCTGGTTCAGATGGGAGACGTTCACGCAGGGGCACCTCGGGCAGGCAGGGGCGGACGGGGTGTCTGGTGGTGCTGGGGATCGGGCTGTGGGATCGCTGCAGGAACGATCCGTTAAGAAGTCGTCAATACTCCTCTTGCGGATCGTTACGCAGTCTAACATTTTGCCATATCTTTAGCTTGGTCCCCCGTTCACGGTGCCCGGCCGACTCGGCCTAATGTGGTGCCCTGTCACGGCCGCAGGCCCTGGACACGCCCGCCCGCCCCGAAGTCAGGACCGCAAGGACCCAGATGCCCCGCTCGAAGAAGTTCCGGCGCGCCCGTCTGATCGTGATCGTGCTGGTCGTGCTGCTGGTGGCCGGTGTCGGCTACGGCGGCTACCGCGGGGTCTCCGCGGTCCGCGCCTCCTTCCCGGAGGTCGACGGCAGCGTCAAGGTGGCGGGCCTGAGCGCGCCCGTCGACGTCAAGCGGGACGCCAACGGCATCCCGCAGCTGTACGCCGACACCGACGAGGACCTGTTCCGCGCCCAGGGCTACGTCCAGGCGCAGGACCGCTTCTGGGAGATGGACGTCCGCCGGCACATCACCGCCGGCCGGCTCTCCGAGATGTTCGGCGACAGCCAGGTCGACACCGACGCGTTCATCCGCACCATGGGCTGGCGGCAGGTGGCGCAGAAGGAGTTCGACACCAAGCTGTCGCCGGAGACCAAGAAGCACCTCCAGGCCTACGCGGACGGCGTGAACGCCTGGCTCGCCGAGCACCCCGGCGGCGCGAAGGCCTCGCTGGAGTACAGCCTGCTCGGCGTCGTCAACAGCGGCTACCAGCCCGAGCAGTGGTCCCCGGTCGACTCGGTGGCCTGGCTCAAGGCGATGGCCTGGAACCTCTCCGGGAACCTCCAGGAGGAGATCGACCGCTCGCTGCTGGCCCAGGACTTCGGCCCGGACAAGATCGCCGAGCTGTACCCGGACTACCCGTACGCCCGCAACGGCACCATCGTGAAGACCGGCGCCGTGAACGGCGACAACTACCGCCCCGCCGACGGCTCCCCGCAGTCCGGCGCGGCCGCCGCGACGACCGCCACCGCCCAGGGCGCGGCGACCACCAAGGCGATGCTGCAGGGCCTGACCGACCGGATCGACTCGATGCCGCAGCTGCTGGGCCGCCCCGGCCAGGGCATCGGTTCCAACTCCTGGGTGGTCGCCGGCTCGCACACCACCACCGGCAAGCCGCTGCTGGCCAACGACCCGCACCTCGGCCCCGGCCTGCCCTCGGTCTGGTACCAGATGGGCCTGCACTGCCGGACCAGCTCCCCGGCCTGCCAGTACGACGTCTCCGGCTTCACCTTCGCGGGGATGCCCGGCGTGATCATCGGCCACAACAAGGACATCGCCTGGGGCTTCACCAACCTCGGCGCCGACGTCACCGACCTCTTCCTGGAGAAGGTCACCGGCCCGGAGACCTACCAGGTGGACGGCAAGGACGTGAAGTTCGACCTCCGCAAGGAGACCATCAAGGTCGCCGGCGGGGAGGACCGCACCATCACCGTCCGTACCACCCAGACCGGCGCCCCGCTGATCTCCGACCAGAGCAGCGAGCAGCAGAACGTCGGCAAGTACGCCCCCAACGGCCCCTCCGCCCCCGACCGCGGCACCGGCGGCTACGGCGTCGCCCTGCAGTGGACGGCGCTCAGCCCCGGCAAGACCATGGACGCCGTCTTCGAGCTGGACAAGGCGAAGAACTGGGACGAGTTCCGCGCCGCCGCCAAGGACTTCACCGTCCCCGCGCAGAACCTGATCTACGCCGACGCCAAGAACATCGGCTACCAGGCCCCGGGCGCCATCCCGGTCCGCGGCAAGGGCGACGGCACCCTCCCCTCGCTGGGCTGGGACTCCGCGTACCAGTGGAAGGACCCGATCCCCTTCACCGCGCTGCCCTGGAGCCTCAACCCCTCGGCCGGCTACATCGTCACCGCCAACCAGGCCGTGGTGGACCCGAGCTACAAGTACAACCTGACCAAGGACTGGGAGTACGGCACCCGCGCCAAGGAGATCACCGACCAGATCGAGGGCCTGCTCAAGAACAACGGCAAGATCTCGCCGGACGACATGCAGACCCTCCAGCTGGACAACACCAGCGTGATGGCCAAGACGCTCGTCCCGCTGCTGCTCAAGCAGCCGATCAGCGACCCGTACGTGCGCGAGGCCCAGGACCTGCTGAAGGACTGGAACTTCCACCAGGACGCCGACTCGGCGGCCGCCGCCTACTACAACGGCGTCTGGCGCCAGCTGCTGATCCTGGCCTTCGGCCAGAAGTTCCCGGCCGACCTGCGGGCCAAGGACAACTGCCTGCTGGTCCGCCAGCAGGACGACCCGACCAAGCCGGACAGCTCCACCAAGATCGTCACCGAGTGCGGCACCCGCGAGCCGGGCAAGGCCCAGCCGGACGGCGGCGACCGCTGGACCGAGGTGGTGCGCCAGCAGCTGGAGAAGCCCGACAGCTCGTGGTGGACGTACATCGACGACCAGCACAAGGAGCAGAAGGGCCTGGACAACCTGCTCCAGGAGGCGATGAAGAACGCCCGCCAGGAGCTGACCTCGCTGCTCAGCAAGGACGTCTCCACCTGGAGCTGGGGCCGTCTGCACAAGCTGGAGCTGCGCGAGCAGACCCTCGGCACCGACAACTCCTCGATCGCCTCCGGCGCGGTGCACAAGCTGCTCAACCGCGGCCCGTACCGGCTCTCCGGCGGCTCGGCGGCGGTCGACGCGGCCGGCTGGAACGCGGCGGCCGGGTACCAGGTGGACTGGATCCCGTCGATGCGCATGGTGGTCGACCTGAACGACCTCGACTCCTCGCGCTGGATCAACGTCGGCGGCGCCTCCGGCCACGCCTTCCACGACAACTACAACGACCAGACCGACCTCTGGCTCAAGGGCAAGCTGCTGACCTGGTCCTACTCGCCGGACGCGGTCGAGAAGGCCACCAAGCACAAGCTGGTGCTCACCACCGGCTGACGCCCGTACCGTCCGGCCGCCGGAGGCCCCGTTCCCCGAGGGAGCGGGGCCTCCGCCGTTCCCGCCTCCCCGGCCGACCTCCGGCGGCCGGTGGCGGCCGGGGAGGACGCACCGCCGCCGTCCTCAGCCCAGCCTGCGCACGCCCGAGGGCAGCACCGCCAGGTCCACCGGCCGGTCGTGCGGCTCGGCCGGCACCCGCTCCAGCAGCTCGTGCTCGTACAGCAGCACCGCCAGCACCGGCCGTGCGCCCGCCCGCTCCAGCCGGGCCAGCACCCGGTCGTAGCTGCCGCCGCCCCGGCCCAGCCGCAGCCCGGAGCGGTCCACCGCCAGGCCCGGCAGCAGCACCACCGCGGCCTCCGTCACCGCCCGCGGCCCCAGCCGCGGGCCGACCGGCTCCAGCAGCCCGCGGCCGGCCGGGGCCAGCGCGTCGGGCCCCGCGTACTCCGCCCAGTCCAGGTCGTTGTCCGCCAGCAGCACCGGCAGCAGCACCCGCACCCCGCGCGCCCGCAGCGCGTCCAGCAGCGGCCGGGTGCCGGGCTCGGCGCCCACCGAGACGTACGCGGCCACCGTGGCGCCCGCGGCGGCCAGTTCCCCGGCGTGCGCCGCCAGCGCGCCGGCCGCGCTCGCGCGCTCCTCGGCGGCCAGGTCGCGCCGCCGCGTCAACAGCCGTGTCCTCAGGTCGCCCTTCTCGTTGGGCATCCGATCCTCGTTCATCCGATCCTCCTGGCCTGCGCACCCTCGACGCGCAGAGCCTGACACGCGAAGGGGCGCCCCCCATTGACCACCCCGCTGCTGGTCCAGGCCCTGGCCGCACTGAGCGTCCCCGCACTGGCCGGCGCCACCGCCCTCGGACTGCGCGGACGGCGGGAGAGGGCCGGGGCCGCCGCCGGGGCGCGGCGGCTGCGCGGGCGGATCGCCGAACTGGAGGAGCGCTGCGCCGAACTGGAGCGCACCGCCTCCTGCGACCCGCTCACCGGCGTGTGGAACTACCGCCACCTCCAGCTCACCCTGGACCGGGAGATCGAACGCGCCCGCCGCGCCGAGCACACCGAGCAGGCCGACGGACCGCGCCCGCTCGCCGTGCTGATGCTGGCCATCACCGGCTTCGAGGCGGTCGTCGCCGAGCACGGCCGGGCCCGGGCGGGCGCGGTGCTGCGCGACCTCGCCCAGCGGCTCGCGATGGAGATCCGCCGGGCCGACACCCTCGGCCGCTACGGCGGCGAGGAGTTCCTGGTGGTGCTGCCGGACACCGGCGCCGAGGGCGCCGCGCAGGTCGCCGAGCGGCTGGTCTGGTCGGTCCGCCGGCACCTGCTGCTGGACTGGTCCTCCGGCCCGCGCGAGTCCCGCCCCGCCGCCGGCAACGGCCTGACCGCCGCCGCCGGCATCGCCGTGCTGCCCGAGGACGGCACCCACGCGGCCGTCCTGCTGCGCGCCGCCGACACGGCGCTCGCCGCGGCCCGGGCGGCCGGCGGGGACTGCTGGCGGCTCGCCTCCCGGCACCCCGGGGCCGAAGGTTCCCACACCGACCGCCCTCGCACCGACCGCTCCGAACAGGCCACTTGCCCGTCCGATCGCGGACCGGATGCCGAGCGTGACCGTTCGGAAAAGGCGGGTAGTGTGTCGGCCTGTGTCGGCCGGGACCCCCTCGCCCAGCCGGTCGCGACCCATACGCCAGCCACCGTGGCCGGGCCCCGCGACGTGCTGTCCTAGCCGTCCGCCTGTGCCCGGCCGGGCGAAAACGTGCCTGAGTAAGGTAAACGCATGACGACGAGCAACTCCCGAGTTCCGGTGACCAAGGCCGTGGTACCCGCGGCCGGACTGGGCACCCGCTTCCTCCCGGCGACCAAGGCCACCCCGAAGGAGATGCTCCCGGTCGTCGACAAGCCGGCGATCCAGTACGTCGTCGAGGAGGCCTCCGCCGCGGGCCTGTCCGACATACTGATGGTCACCGGCCGCAACAAGCGCGCCCTGGAGGACCACTTCGACCGCGCCTACGAGCTGGAGGAGCTGCTGGTCCGCAAGGGCGACGAGCAGCGCCTGGCCCGGGTCCGCGAGTCCGTCGAGCTGGCCAACATGCACTACGTCCGCCAGGGCGACCCGAAGGGCCTCGGCCACGCCGTCTCGGTCGCCGAGCAGCACGTCGCCGGACAGCCGTTCGCCGTCCTGCTCGGCGACGACCTGATCGACCCGCGCGACCCGCTGCTCTCCCGGATGATCGAGGTGCAGCAGCGGCTCGGCGGCTCGGTCGTCGCGCTGATGGAGGTCGACCCCTCCCAGATCCACCTCTACGGCTGCGCCGCCGTCAAGGCGGACGGCTTCGACGAGGACGTCTTCCAGGTGACCGACCTGGTCGAGAAGCCCGAGCCCGGCGAGGCCCCGTCCAACTACGCCGTGATCGGCCGCTACGTGCTCGACCCGCTGGTCTTCGACGTGCTGCGGGAGACCCCGCCCGGCCGCGGCGGCGAGATCCAGCTGACCGACGCCCTGCGCGAGCTGACCAACCGTGAGGCCGAGGAGGGCGGCCAGGTGCACGGCGTGCTCTTCAAGGGCCGCCGCTACGACACCGGCGACCGCGCCGACTACCTGCGCGCCATCGTCCGACTGGCCGCCGAACGCGAGGACCTCGGCCCGGAGTTCCGGTCCTGGCTGCGGGAGTTCGTCGGCTCCGAGATGCAGGACTGACGCAGGACCGACCACGACAGAGAGCGAGCCGCCGATGACCGGGTCCACCGAGCACAGCACCACGCCCAGCGCCTGCTGCGACGCCGGAGCGGGCCCGGCCCCGGCGGCCCCCCGCCTCTGGACGGTGGACGAGCACCTGGCCGACGTGCTGGCCGCGGTCGGCCCGCTGCCCGCGATCGAACTCCAGCTGCTCGACGCCCAGGGCTGCCGGCTCGACGAGGACGTGATCGCCGACGGCGACCTGCCGCCCTTCGACAACAGCTCGATGGACGGCTACGCCGTCCGCACCGCCGACACCGAGGGCGCCACCGACGCCTACCCGTCGGTGCTCTCGGTGGTCGGAGACATCGCCGCCGGCGCCGGCGAGCTGCCCAGGGTCGGCCCCGGCCAGGCCGCCCGGATCATGACCGGCGCCCCGCTGCCGCCCGGCGCCCTGGCCGTCGCCCCGGTGGAATGGACCGACGGCGGCACCGGCACCGGAGTGGCCGCCGCCGCGATGACGGCGCCCGTGCCGGACGAGGAGGTCCGGGTGCTGCGCCCGGTCGCCGAGGGCGCCCACATCCGCCGCCGCGGCAGCGACGTCCCGGCCGGAACCCGGGTGCTGGAGGCCGGCACCCGGCTCGGCCCCGCCCAGCTCGGTCTGCTCGCCGCGATCGGCCGGCCCACCGTGAAGGTCCGCCCGCGCCCCCGGGTCGTGGTGCTGTCCACCGGCAGCGAGCTGGTCCAGCCCGGCGAGCCGGTCGGCCCCGGGCAGATCGCCGACTCCAACAGCTTCGCCCTCACCGCGGCCGCCCAGGAGGCCGGCGCCATCGCCTACCGGGTCGGCGCCGTCCCGGACGAGGCCGCGCGGCTGCGCGCCGTCCTGGAGGACCAGCTCGGGCGGGCCGACCTGATCGTCACCAGCGGCGGGGTCAGCGTCGGCGCGTACGACGTGGTCAAGGAGGTCTTCGAGTCCTACGGGGGCGTCGACTTCCGGCGGCTGCGGATGCAGCCGGGCAAGCCGCAGGGCTTCGGCCGGATCGGCGGCGCGGCCGGGGTGCCGCTGCTCGCCCTGCCCGGCAACCCGGTGAGCGCCTACATCTCCTTCGAGCTCTTCGTCCGCCCGGTCATCCGCACCATGCTCGGCGCCGCCGACGTGCACCGCCCGGTCGTCCGCGCGCTCTGCCCGGCGGCGCTGCGCTCGCCGGCCGGCCGCCGGCAGTTCCTGCGCGGCCGCTACTCGGCGGTGGACGGCACGGTCGAGCCGGTGGGCGGCGCCGGGTCGCACCTGGTCGGCGCGCTGGCCCGGGCGAACTGCCTGATCACCGTTCCCGAGGACATCACCGCACTGCCGGCCGGCAGCGAGGTGGACGTGGTGTTGCTGGACTCCTGATCGGCTCCCCGGACCGGGGAACGGTACGGTAGCGCGGTATTCGACCTGCGCGCCTCTGGAGTTACCCGTGACGACACCTCCCCCCGGCGACCGCCTCACCCACGTCGACGACCAGGGCACGGCCCGGATGGTCGACGTCTCCGAGAAGGCCACCACCGCGCGCACCGCGGTGGCGGCCGGCCGGGTGCGGGTCTCCCCGCGGGTGGTCGAGCTGCTGCGCGGCGAGGGCGTGCCCAAGGGCGACGCCCTCGCGGTGGCCCGGATCGCCGGGATCATGGGCGCCAAGAGGACCCCGGACCTGATCCCGCTCTGCCACCCGATCGCGGTCTCCGGCGTCAAGGTCGACCTCGCCGTCGCGGACGACGCGGTGGAGATCACCGCCACCGTGAAGACCGCCGACCGCACCGGCGTCGAGATGGAGGCGCTGACCGCCGTCGCGGTGGCCGGGCTGACCGTCGTCGACATGGTCAAGGCGGTGGACAAGGGTGCCACGATCGAGTCCGTCCGGGTGCTGAGCAAGACCGGCGGCAAGAGCGGCGACTGGTTCGCCCCGGAGGTGGGCGCGTGACGCCCCCGGCCGGCGGGGCGCCCGCCGGGAGGGCGCTGGCCGTCACGGTGTCCAACCGGGCCGCGGCCGGGGTCTACGCGGACAGGGGCGGACCGCTGCTGGTGGCCGGCCTGACCGCGATGGGCTTCACCGCCGACGGCCCCCGGGTCGTCCCGGACGGCGAGCCGGTGGAGGCCGTCCTGCGCGAGGCCGTCGCGGCCGGCTACGACGTGGTGCTGACCACCGGCGGCACCGGCATCTCGCCGATGGACCTCACCCCCGAGATGACCGCCCGGGTGATCGACCGCCAGGTCCCCGGCATCGCCGAGGCCATCCGTGCGTACGGCCGGGAGAAGGTGCCCACCTCGGCGCTCTCCCGGGGGCTGGCCGGGCTCGCCGGACGTACCCTGATCGTCAACCTGCCGGGCTCGACCGGTGGCGTCAAGGACGGCCTGGCCGTCCTGGAGCCGCTGCTCGCCCACGCCGTCGACCAGCTCGGCGGCGGGGACCACCCCCGGTCCGACGCCCCGGCAACCGGGGCTCCAGCATCCAGGAGCGGGCACTGAACGCCGGCTGGCCGGTAGAACTCCACGAGGGGGACGTCGTGCTGCGCCCGATCCGGGCGCGCGACCAGCGCGAGTGGCAGGAGGTGAGCCGCCGCAACCGGGACTGGCTGCGCCGCTGGGAGGCCACCGTGCCGCCCGGCCCGGCGGGCCAGGTGGCCGGCCCCCGGCCGACGTACCGGCAGATGGTCCGCTTCCTGCGCGGCGAGGCCTCGGCCGGCCGGATGCTGCCCTTCGTCGTGCTCCACAAGGGCCGACTGGTCGGCCAGTTGACCGTCGGCGGGATCACCTGGGGATCGATGTGCTCGGCGAACATCGGCTACTGGGTGGACGAGGGGGTGGCCGGCCGGGGCATCATCCCGACCGCCGTGGCGCTCTCGGTGAACCACTGCTTCCGCACGCTGGGCCTGCACCGGATCGAGGTCTGCATCCGCCCGGAGAACGGCCCGAGCCGGCGCGTGGTGGAAAAGCTCGGCTTCCGCTCGGAGGGAATCCGTCCGCGCTATCTCCACATCGACGGCGACTGGCGCGACCACCTCGTGTACGCGCTGACCGCCGAGGAGGTCCCGGAGGGGATGCTGGAGCGCTGGCGGACGCTCAGGTCCGGGCGAGGGGCCAGTAATTGAATACATGTTCGAACGAAATATCGATATGGCATCGGCGGGGCACCGGACCCCCACAAATAGCGGCAAAATAGTCGGAGAATCAGCTTGATCACACGACACGCCGTGCCAAATTGCTGCCAGGCCTTCCCCGGCGCCCGTACGGTGTGAATCGTGAGCAGTAGCGGCCTTATCTACGCCGTCATCGTAGGGGCCTGGGCCGCCTATCTGGTGCCGATGTGGCTCCGCAGGCAGGACGAACTCAACGAGGCGCGCCCGACGGAACGCTTCAGCACCGCCATCCGCCTGCTGGCCGGGCGTTCGGCGCTGGAGCGGCGGGCAGCCCGGGCCCTGGGCGACGAACCGCGTGACGGCGAACAGAGCAACGACGGTCCTCCCGAACGGGACGAGACCGCCTCCGGCGACCCCGCGCGGGAGCCAGAACCCCCGGCGCAACGCCCGGCCGAACGGCCGACCCCGGAACCGGGGGTCGGAACCGAACGCCGGGCGCGGTTGCTGGCCCGCCGGCGCCGGATGGTCACCGTCCTCTTCCTCTCCTTCGCGCTCGGCGCGGTGGTCGCCGCGGTGGCCGGACTGGCCTTCCTGTGGGTCCCGGCGGTTCCGGCGGTCCTCCTCACCGTGTACATCGGCCACCTGCGCAAGCTGGAGCGCGAGCGGTACGAGGTGAAGCTGGACCGGGTCCGGGCCGCCCAGGCGGCCGAGCGGCTGCGCAAGCGCGAGCAGCAGCGGGCCGCGGCCCCGGCACCGGGCGCCGCCCCGGCCGAGGCCCCCGCCGCGGAGCCCGCCCCGGCCGCGCCCCCCCCGGGCCGGGGCGCGCGCCCGGCGCCCCCGGGGGGGGGGGGGGCCCCCGGGC
>NZ_JBEXWT010000155.1:0-10664 GCF_040629945.1 Kitasatospora sp. NPDC005856
CAGGGTGCCGGTGCCGCCGGTGATCAGCACGGTGCCCTCGGGGTCCAGCGGCGCCGGCACGGTGACCACGTTCTTGCCCACGTGCTTGGCCTGGCCGATGTGCCGGAAGGCCTCGACGGCGTTGCGCACGTCCCAGGCCGTGGTCGGCAGGGCGTGCAGCGCGCCGGCGTCGAACAGGGCGATGACCTCGGCGAGGATCTCGCCCATCCGCGCCGGGCCGGCCTCGCCGAGGTCGAAGGCGCGGTAGCGGACGTCCTCGCGCGGGACGTGGGTGCGGACGTCCGCCTTGCCCATCTCCAGGAACCGCCCGCCCGGCGCGAGCAGGCGCAGCGAGGCGTCGACGAACTCGCCGGCCAGCGCGTTGAGCACGACGTCCACGCCGCGTCCGCCGGTGGCCGCACGGAAGGACGCCTCGAAGTCCAGGTCGCGGGAGGAGGCGATGTGGCTGTCGTCGAGGCCCTGGGCCCGCAGCACGTCCCACTTGCCGGCACTGGCCGTGCCGTAGACGTCGAGGCCCAGGTGCCGGCCGAGCTGGACGGCGGCCATGCCGACGCCACCGGCGGCGGCGTGCACCAGCACCGACTCGCCCGGCTGGGCGTCGGCCAGGTCGCGCAGCCCGTAGTAGGCCGTCGCGAACACCAGCGGGACGGCGGCGGCCTGGCCGAAGGCCCAGCCGTCGGGGATGCGGGCCAGCAACAACCGGTCGGTGACCGCGGTGGCGGCGATGCCGCCGGAGAAGAAGCCGAACACCCGGTCCCCGGGGGTGAGATCGGCGACGCCGGGGCCGGTGCCGACCACCACGCCGGCCGCCTCGGCGCCCATCGGCGCGCGCTCCGGGTACATGCCGAGTGCGATCAGGACGTCGCGGAAGTTCACGCCGGCCGCGCGGACGGCGACCCGCACCTCGCCGGGGCCCAGCGGCCGGTCGGCGTCCGGGGCGGCGACCAGGGCGAGGTTCTCCAGCGTCCCCGGGCCGAGGGTGTCCAGGCGCCAGGCCTCCCGGCCGGGCGGTACGGCGAGCGCGGCCGCGGGCCGGGCCAGCCGGGCGGCGAGGACGACGCCGTCGCGGACGGCCAGCACCGGCTCGGCACCGTGGGCGGCGACCGCGCACCAGTCGTCGGCCGAGCCCTCGCCGTCCAGGTCGACCAGCACGATCCGGTCGGGGTTCTCGGTCTGCGCGGACCGGACCAGGCCCCGGGCCGCGGCGGCGACCAGGTCGACGGGCTCCTGACCGACGGCGACGGCGCCGCGGGTCACGACCACCAGCCGGCTCTCCGTCAGCCTCTCCTCGGCCAGCCAGGCCTGGAGGACCGACAGCAGCCGGCCGGTCGTCTCCCGCACCCGGGCGGGCAGGTCGGCGGCCTCGGCGGCGGTGGCGGGGACGGGCAGCACGACGGCCCGCGGGGCCGGGCGGCCGCCGTCGAGCGCGGCGACCAGCTCGGCCGGGCCGGTGTACCGGGGCGCGTCGAACGGCGGGAGGGAGAGCGGCGGGGTGTCCGCGTCGTCCGGGCCGGCCGGATCGAGCACCGCCCAGGTCCCGGGCTCGACGGTGGCGCCCACCGTCGTGAGCGGGGTCCAGTCGAGCGCGAACAGCGCCTTGGCGACCTCGGGGTCGACGGCGGGGCGCAGCTGCTCGGCCTCGACCTCACGCAGCACGAGGGAGTCGACGGTCATGACGGGGGCCCCGGTGCCGTCGGCGACGCTCAGCGCCACGCCGTCGCCGGTCACGGTCAGGGTCACCCGCAGCGCGGCGGCACCGGCCGCGTACAGCCGGACGCCGGTCCAGGCGAACGGCATCCGGGCGGCGTGGTGGGCGTCCATGGCACTGGAGAAGCCGACCGCGTGCAGCGCGGCGTCCAGCAGCGCGGGGTGCAGTCCGTACGTCGGCGCCTGGCCGGCGGCGACCTCGGGGAGCAGGACCTCGGCGTGGACGCTGTCGCCGGTCTTCCAGGCCGCGTGCAGGCCCTGGAAGGCCGGTCCGTAGCCGTAGCCGACGGCCGACAGCCGGTCGTAGAAGCCGGTGAGGTCGACGGGCTCGGCCCCCACGGGCGGCCAGGCCCCGGGAACGGCGGGGGCGGCGGCGGCGACCGAGGTGGAGGCGGCGCTCGCCGGGGAGAGCGTCCCGGTCGCGTGGCACACCCAGGCGGAGTCCTCCGCCTCGGTGCGCGACAGCACCTCCACGGAGCGCTCCCCGGCCTCGTCGGCCTCGGAGACGCTCACCTGAACGGCGATCCCGCCCTGCTGCGGCAGCACCAGCGGCGACTGGATCACCAGCTCGCGCAGCACCTCGCAGCCGGCCTCGCGGCCCGCCCTCAGCGCCATCTCCACCAGGGCCGTCCCGGGCACCAGCACGGTGTCCAGCACGGCGTGATCGGCGAGCCAGGGGTGAACCGCCAGACTCAGCCGTCCGGTCAGCACCAGCCCCCCACCGTGCAGGGCGACCACCGCACCCAACAGCGGGTGCCGGGCCCCGGTCTGGCCGAGGGCCTTCACGTCACCCGCCCCGGCGGTGGGCTTCAGCCAGTACCGCTGCCGCTGGAAGGCGTAGGTCGGCAGGTCGAGCCGGCGGTCACCGGTGACGACCTTGGACCAGTCGAGTTCGGCGCCGGTGGTCCACAGGGCGGCGAGCGCGGTCAGCGCGGTCTCGGACTCGGAGCGGTCACGGCGCAGCAGCGGCGCGAACACGCCGTCGCCGGCCTGCTGTCCGGCCAGACCCGACAGCACGGCGTCCGGGCCCAGCTCGACGTAGCGGGTGACGCCCTCGCCGTGCAGGGCCTCGACACCGTCGGCGAAGCGGACGGCCTCGCGGACCTGGCGCAGCCAGTAGCCGGGGGTGGTGAGCAGTCCGGGCCCGGCGAGCTCGCCGGTCAGGTTGGAGACGAGCGGCAGCTGCGGCTCGCCGAAGGTCAGGCCCTTCAGGACGGCCTCGAACTCGGCGAGCATCGGCTCCATCAGCGCCGAGTGGAAGGCGTGCGAGACGGTCAGCCGGCGGGTCTTGCGGCCCTCGGCCTGCCAGCGTGCCGCGAACTCCTCCACGACCTCCGCCGGACCCGAAACCACCACCGAGGCAGGCCCGTTGACGGCCGCGACGTCCAGCCGCTCGCCGATCTCCGCCCGCACCTCGGCCTCGGTCGCCTCGACCGCGAGCATCGCCCCACCGCTCGGCAGCGCCTCCATCAGCCGGCCGCGCGCCGCGACCAGCGCGCAGGCGTCCGGCAGCGAGAACACACCCGCCACGTGGGCCGCCGCCACCTCGCCGATCGAGTGCCCGAGCAGGAAGTCCGGCACCACACCCCAGGACTCCAGCAGCCGGTACGAAGCCACCTCGACCGCGAACAGCCCGGCCTGGGCCCAGACCGTACGGTCCAGCTCCTCGACGCCCTCGAACACCACCTCCTTCACCGGCCGCTCCAGCAGCCGGTCCAGCTCCGCGCACACCGCGTCGAAGGCCTCGGCGAACACCGGGAACGCCTCGTACAGCCCCCGGCCCATCCCGACCCGCTGCGCACCCTGCCCCGTGAACAGGAACGCCGTCCGCCCCTCGCCCGTCACGCCCGAGAGCACCTGCGCCGACGACTCGCCCGCCGCCAGCGCGGCCAGGCCGTCCAGCAGCGCCGCCCGGCCGTCACCGAGCACCACCGCACGGTGCGCCAGCCCGGCCCGGGCGAGCAAGGTCCCCGCCACGTCCACCGGACCGAACTCCCGCTCGCGGCCCAGGAATTCGGCCAGGCGTCCGGCCTGCGCGGCCAGTGCCCCGGCCGACCGACCCGACACCGGCCACGGCAGTACGCCGTGCAACGCCGGGGATGCCGGGGATGCCGGGGAGGCCTCCGCCGCCGCGATCTCCGGCGCCGACTCCAGGATGACGTGGGCGTTGGTGCCGCTGATCCCGAAGGACGAGACACCCGCCCGGCGCGGCCGGTCCGCCTCCGGCCACGGCCGGGACTCGCTCAGCAGCTTGACCGCTCCCGTCGACCAGTCGACCTGCGGCGTCGGCTCCTCCGCGTGCAGGGTCGCGGGCAGCACACCCTGCCGCATCGCCTGCACCATCTTGATCACACCCGCCACACCGGCCGCGGCCTGGGTGTGGCCGATGTTCGACTTGATCGACCCCAGCCACAACGGCTGTTCCGCCGACCGCTCCTGGCCGTAGGTGGCCAGCAGCGCCTGCGCCTCGATCGGGTCACCCAGCTTCGTCCCGGTGCCGTGCGCCTCCACGGCGTCCACCTCGGCCGCCTCCAGGCGGGCGTTGGCCAGCGCCTGACGGATCACCCGCTCCTGCGAGGGACCGTTCGGCGCCGTCAGACCGTTGGAGGCGCCGTCCTGGTTGACCGCACTGCCCCGCACCACCGCCAGCACCTGGTGCCCGAGCCGCTGGGCGTCCGAGAGCCGCTCCAGCACCAGCACGCCGACGCCCTCGCCCCAGCCGGTACCGTCGGCGCCGGCCGCGAAAGCCTTGCAGCGGCCGTCCGAGGCCAGGCCGCCCTGCCGGTTGAAGGAGGCGTACCCGCCGGGGGTCGACATCACGGTGGCGCCGCCCGCGAGGGCCAGGTCGCACTCGCCGGAGCGCAGCGCCTGCGCCGCGAGGTGCATCGCCACCAGCGAGGAGGAGCAGGCCGTGTCCACCGTGACGGCCGGGCCCTCCAGCCCGAACACGTAGGAGAGCCGGCCGGACATCACGCTGGCGGTGGTGCCGGTCGCGATGTGCCCCTCCAGGCCCTCCGGGGAGGCGAGCGCGACCAGACCGTAGTCCTGGCCGTTGGTGCCCGCGAACACTCCGGTGCGGCTGCCGCGCAGCGCGCGCGGGTCCAGGCCGGCGGCTTCGAAGGCCTCCCAGGAGGCCTCCAGCAGCAGCCGCTGCTGCGGGTCCATGGCGGTGGCCTCGCGCGGCGAGATGCCGAAGAACTCGGCGTCGAACTCGTCGGCGTCGTGGATGAAGCCGCCCTGCCGCGCGTAGTCCTCGTCCTCGTCCTCGGCCCAGCCCCGGTTGACCGGGAAGTCGCCCACCGCGTCGGCGCGTTCGGCCACCAGCCGCCACAGGTCGGCGGGCGTCCGGACGCCGCCGGGGAAGCGGCAGCCCATGCCGACGATCGCGATCGGCTCCTGCGCGCGGTCCTCGATGGTGCGGATCCGGCGGTGCGCCTGACGGAGCTCGGTCGTCACCCACTTCAGATGGTCGAGCAGCTTCTGGTCATCCGCCATGGATCTTCCCCTTCACGAGCGGTGCCTCGACGCCGATCAAGCCGGGCCCCCGAATTCCTTCCGGATGAGGTCGAGGACCTCATCCGCGCTGGCGTCGTCCAGCGCGTCGTCCGTGTGCTTCTCTCCCGTGTCCGCCAGGCGGGCCAGCAGGCCCTGGAGCCGGGCGGCGACGTCCGCCCGTTCCCGCTCGTCGGCGTCGAGCCGCAGCAGCCTGGCCTCCAGCCGGTCCAGGTCAGCCGCCAGGTCGACCGTCCGGTCGGCCTCCTCGGGCAGCAGCAGGCTGCCGAGGTGGGCGCCGAGCGCGGTGGGCGTCGGGTGGTCGAACACCAGCGTGGCCGGCAGGTTGAGGCCGGTCTCGTGGTGCAGCAGGTTGCGGAACTCCACCGCGATCAGCGAGTCGAAGCCGATCGAGCGGAACGCCTGGTCCGGTGCGACGGCCTCGGCGCTGTCGCGGCCGAGGACCGCGGCGGCGCGGGCGCGGACCAGGTCGAGCAGCATCCGCTGCCGCTGCGGCGCGGGCAGCGCCGCCAGCTCCTGGCGCAGCCCGGCGGCCCCGTCCGGGGTGACCGTCTCCGGCACCAGCGGGACCAGCGCCGCGAACTCCGCCAGGTCGCGCATCAGCGGGTTCGGCCGCGTCCCGGCGAACCGGGGCACGAAGGTGGGCCAGTCGATGTCCGCGACCACCAGGTTCGGCCGGTCCTCGCCGATCGCCCGGGCCAGCGCCCGGACCGCCGAGGCGGGGTCCATCGCCGGGACTCCGCTGCGGCGCAGTCGGTCCGTCACCACCTGGCCGGTGGCCATGCCGTCCTGCGCCCACGGGCCCCAGGCCACCGACACGCCGGGCAGGCCCCGGTCGTACCGGTGCTCCATCCAGGCGTCCAGGAAGGCGTTGGCCGCAGCGTAGTTGCCCTGTCCGGTGCTGCCGATGGTGCCGGCCAGCGAGGAGAACGCGACGAAGAAGTCCAGGTCGCCGGTGAGTTCGTCCAGGTGCACCAGGCCGGACGCCTTCGCCGCCAGGACGGTCGCGAACCGCTCCGGGGTGAGGGAGTCGAGCGTGCCGTCGTCCAGGACGCCGGCGGCGTGCACGACGCCGATCAGCGGGGCGTCGGACGGCACCCGGGCCAGCACCGCCGCCAGCGCGTCCCGGTCGGCGGCGTCGCAGGCCGCGACGGTCGCCTCGGCGCCCAGTTCGGCGAGTTCGGCGACCAGTTCCGCGGCGCCGGGCGCCTCCGGGCCCCGGCGGCCGGTCAGCAGCAGCCGGGTGACACCGGACGCGGCGAGCCAGCGGGCGACCACCGCGCCCAGCGCGCCGGTTCCGCCGGTCACCAGCACGGTGCCGGGGCGGGACGGCGCCCACGAGGGCTCCGCCGCCGCGTCGGTGGCGTCGACCCGGACGAGGCGCCGGACGAGGAGCTCGCCCGTACCGCGCACCGCGGCCTGGTCCTCGCCGGGCGTGCCGCCCAGCACCGCGGCCAGCGTCCGGCCGGCCGCGGCGTCCACGGTCTCCGGCAGGTCGACCAGGCCGCCCCAGCGCTGCGGGTGCTCCAGCGCGGCCACCCGGCCGAGGCCCCACACCTGCGCCTGCACCGGGTCGGCGAGCACGTCGCCGGGTCCGGTCCGGACGGCGCCGCGGGTGAGCGTCCACAGCGGCGTCTTCAGGTTGGCCTCGCCGAGCGCCTGCACCGCCACCAGGGTGGCGGCCACGGCCGGCGGGACGGCGGGGCCGTCGGCGTCCGGGCCGTCGTGGGCGGCGGCCAGCAGCACCGCACCGGCCACGTCGGGCACGCCCTCGACCGCCGCCAGGAGGCGGGCCGCGAGGGCGGCCCGGTCGAGGTCCGCCGGATCCAACGCGAGGTCGACGGTGCCCGCCCCGGCGGAGCGGATGGCCGTGCGCACGCCCTCGGCCAGGTCCCGGTCGGTCCCGTCGAGGACGACCACCAGCCAGCTGCCGTCCAGTTCCGGCTCGGCGACCGGGGCCGGAAGCGGCTTCCAGGTGACCTGGTAACGCCAGGTGTCGAGTACCGAGTCCCGGCGGCGCAGCCGGCGCCAGGAGGAGAGCGCGGGCAGGATCTCGCCGAGCACCTCGGAGCGCCCGTCGAGGCGCAGCGTGTCCGCCAGCTCGTCCAGGTCCTCGCGCTCGACGGCCTCCCAGAACCGGGATTCCACGGCGTCCCCGGCCGGTGCCGGCGCGGGCGCCGGGGTCGGCCAGAACCGCTCGTGGTGGAAGGCGTAGGTGGGCAGGTCGATCCGCCGGCCGTGCGGCAGGACCGCCGGCCAGTCGACCTCGACGCCGGCCGTCCAGAGCCGGCCCAGCGCGTGCAGCGCCGTCTCGGCCTCGTTCCGGTCGCGCCGCATCACGGGGGTGAACACGGCCTCGGAGACGGACTGCTGGGCCATCGCGCAGAGCACGCCGTCGGGGCCGAGCTCCACGAAGCGCGTGACGCCCTCGCGGTGCAGGGCCTCGACGCCGTCGGCGAAGCGGACCGCCTCGCGGACGTGGCGCACCCAGTACTCCGGGGTGGACAGCTGTCCGGGCCCGGCGAGTTCGCCGGTCAGGTTGGAGACGACCGGGACGCTCGGCTCGGCGAAGGTCAACCCGCCGAGCACTGCGGCGAATTCGGCGAGCATCGGCTCCATCAGGGCCGAGTGGAAGGCGTGCGAGACGGTCAGGCGACGGGTCTTGCGACCCTCCGCCGACCAGCGCGCCGCGAACTCCTCGACCACCTCGGCGGAGCCGGAAACCACCATCGAGGTGGGCCCGTTGACGGCGGCGACGTCCAGCCGCCCGCCGATCTCCGCCCGCACCTCGGTCTCCGTGGCCTGCACCGCGAGCATCGCCCCGCCGGCCGGCAGTGCCTGCATCAGCCGCCCGCGCGCCGCGACCAGGGCGCACGCGTCGGCCAGCGACAGGACACCGGCGACGTGGGCCGCGGCGATCTCGCCGATCGAGTGCCCGAGCAGGAACTCCGGTGTGACGCCCCAGGATTCGAGCAGCCGGTACGACGCCACCTCGACGGCGAACAGCCCGGCCTGCGCCCAGACCGTACGGTCCAGGTCCTCGGCGCCCCCGAAGACGACATCCTTGACCGGCCGGTCCAGCAGCAGGTCGAACTCCGCGCAGACCGCGTCGAAGGCCCCGGCGAACACCGGCTGCGCCTCGTACAGGTCCCGGCCCATGCCGGCCCGCTGGGCGCCCTGCCCGGTGAACAGGAAGGCCGTCCGGCCCTCCTGCACGGTGCCGGTGACCACGGCCGCCGAGAAGGCCGCCGAGGCGAGGGCCCCGGCGCCCGAGCGCAGCGCGTCCCGGTCGCCGCCGAGCACGACCGCGCGGTGGGCCAGCCCGGCCCGCCCGGTCGCCAGCGACCAGGCCGCGTCGGCCGGGTCGACCTGGTCGTGCTCGGGTCGGCTGTCCAGGTGCTCGGCCAGCCGTCCCGCCTGGGCGCGCAGCGACTCGGCGCTCTGCCCGGACAGCAGCCAGGGCAGGCCGCCTGCCGGAACCGTCGCCGGGGGCCGCACCGGGTCCGCCGCCGGGGCGGACTCCAGGATGACGTGGGCGTTGGTGCCGCTGATGCCGAAGGAGGAGACGCCCGCGCGGCGCGGACGGTCCGCCTCGGGCCACGGGCGCGCCTCGGTCAACAGCTCGACCGAACCGGCCGTCCAGTCCACCTGCGGGGACGGCTCGTCCACGTGCAGGGTCGCCGGGAGCACGCCGTGGCGCATGGCCAGCACCATCTTGATGATGCCCGCGACACCGGCGGCGGCCTGGGTGTGGCCGATGTTGGACTTGATCGAGCCCAGCCAGAGCGGCTCCCCGGCGCGCTGCCGGCCGTAGGTCGCGAGCAGCGCCTGGGCCTCGATCGGGTCGCCCAGCGAGGTGCCGGTGCCGTGCGCCTCGACGGCGTCCACGTCGGCCGGCTCCAGGCGGGCGTTGGCCAGGGCCTGCCGGATCACCCGCTGCTGGGCCGGGCCGTTCGGGGCGGTCAGCCCGTTGGACGCGCCGTCCTGGTTGACCGCGCTCCCCCGGACCACCGCCAGCACCTCGTGCCCGTTGCGGCGGGCGTCCGAGAGCCGCTCGACCAGCAGCACGCCGACGCCCTCGCCCCAGCCGGTACCGTCCGCACCGGCCGCGAAGGCCTTGCAGCGGCCGTCCGAGGCCAGGCCGCCCTGCCGGGCGAACTCGCCGAACACACCCGGCGTGGACATCACGGTGACACCGCCGGCCAGCGCCAGCTCGCACTCCCCGCGCCGCAGCGCCTGCGCCGCCAGGTGCAGGGCGACCAGCGAGGCCGAGCACGCGGTGTCCACCGTCATCGCCGGGCCCTCCAGCCCGAACGCGTACGCCACCCGGCCGGAGAGCACCGCCGCCGCGTTGCCGGTGGCGACGTGGCCCTCGACCTTGTCCGCCGAGGCGGCGAGCAGCGTCGGGTAGTCCTGGCCGTTGGTGCCCGCGAAGACGCCCACGGACCGGCCCCGCGCGGACCGCGGGTCCATCCCGGCGGACTCGAAGACCTCCCAGACCGTCTCCAGCAGCAGGCGCTGCTGGGGGTCCATCGCCAACGCCTCGCGCGGCGAGATCCCGAACAGCGTCGCGTCGAACTCCGCGACGCCGTCGAGGAATCCGCCCACGGCCGCGTACGAGCCCGACCGGTCGGCGAGGTCCCAGCCGCGGTCGGCGGGGAAGCCGGTCATCGCGTCTCCGGAGCCGGAGAGCAGTGCCCACAGGGCCTCCGGGGTCCGGGCGCCGCCCGGGAAGCGGCAGGCCATGCCGACGATCGCGATCGGCTCGTCCTCGACGGCCACGGTGCCGGTGTCCGGCGCCGTGACGGGCTCGGTCGAGCCGTACAGCTCGGTGAGCAGGAACTCGCCCAGCGCGGTCGGCGTCGGGTGGTCGAAGACCAGCGTGGCCGGCAGCCGGAGGCCGGTGCGGGCACCGACCAGGTTCCGGAAGGCCACCGCGGTCAGCGAGTCGAAGCCGATGTCGCGGAAGGCCCGGCCGGGCTCCACGCTCGCACCGGAGGCGTGTCCGAGCACAGCGGCGGCGCTGCCGCGGATCAGGTCCAGCACGGCCCGCTCGCGCTGGGCGGCGGGCAGTTCCGCCAGGCCCAGCGGTCCGGACTGTTCCGCCTCGGCCCGGTCAAACCGCTCGGTCGGGGCCGCTTCGGGCAGCTCGGCCAGTAGCGGGCTGGTCCTGGCCCCGGCGAAGGCGGGCAGCATCCGCGCCCAGTCGACGTCGGCGATCGCCACGAAGTCCTCGCCGTGGTCGACGGCCCTGGCCATCGCCTCCATCGCCAGCCGGGCGTCCATCGGCGTCAGTCCGGCGCGCCGGACCCGGTCGGCCACCAGCTGGTCGGTGGCCATGCCCTGCTCCGCCCAGGCGCCCCAGGCGATCGAGAGTCCGGCCAGGCCGCGAGCGCGGCGCTGCTGGATCCAGGCGTCCAGGAAGGCGTTGGCCGCGGCGTAGT
>NZ_JBEXWT010000156.1:0-10423 GCF_040629945.1 Kitasatospora sp. NPDC005856
CACACATGGCGATGATCTTCGCGGACTCTTCACCGCGAAGATCACCACCAGTCCATCACGGCACGCAGTTGATCAATTACCCAACACTTTCTCAGAGCGAGGTGGCCGTCAGCGGCTGGTAGCCGGACTGCTGTCCGGTGATCTGGACCGTGTAGACGTGACCGGCCGGGTTCGCCGGCACCGTGAAGGTGGCGTTGCGTGCCCTCTTGATCGGGACGCCGTTGTCGAGCCACTGGTAGCGGTGGCAGGAGCCCGCGGTCCAGTTGGTCGGGTTGGCGGTGAGGGTCTGCCCGGCGGTGGGGGTGCCGGTGACGGTGGCGGTGCCCTGCTGGGTCGGCAGCGTCGTGTTGGTCCCGGAGGGGTTGGTCAGCGTGACGGTGACCTGCGAGGGGTCGCCCGCGTAAGCGTACGGGCCTGTGCGGACGGTGAGACCGCCCACGGTGAAGGTCTCCTGATCCCAGAGCGCGTACTGGCGCCAGGTGGTGTCCTGGGTGATCGGTTGCAGGACGGGCTGGGTGTTGCCGCCCGACAGCGGCTTCACCTTCTCCACGGTGACGCCCGAGTTGTATCCGGTCGCCGAGGCCATCCTGTAGTAGGAGGCGGCGTCCCGGCCGGAGCCGTCGCGGTAGTCGAGGAAGTACGTGTCGCCGGTCGTCGGGTCGACGACCTTGATGCCGCGGGTGCCGTTCTTGGAGCCACGTCCCCAGACGTCGTACGTCGCCGTGACGTCGTGCTGGCCGGTGCCGAGGCTGACTGAGGGGACCTCGCAGGTCTTGAGGACACCGACCCGGTCGCGGGCGTACGAGCTCAGCGCCGGGGGCAGGTACGGGGGGCTGCCCGCGGGGCTGGAGAGGGCGAGCGACATGACCGAGTACCTGTTCTGGTAGTCCGCCTCGGGGCAGGTCGTCGTCCCGTTGGTCGTCGAGCAGACCAGCGCGTTCGCGTGGTTGAAGCTGAAGTTGTGGCCGAGCTCGTGCGTCAGGCTGATGTCGATGATCTGCGGGTTGTCGTAGACGAACACGTTGCCGCCGGAGTTGAGTCCGTTCGCGAGCGAGCCGGTGGTGGCGACGCTGGGGTAGGCGCATCCGGCCGGGGCGAGCACGATCATGTGGTTCCCGGTCGTGCCGCCGAAGGTCACACCCGGGAACAGGGCCTTCCCCGCGGCCCACGAATCGCTCTTGACGGTCGAGCTGGTGCAGTCCCCGGTGATCGTCGGCAGGTTACCCGCCCGGGTGAACGAGGATATCGCCTGGTCGGTCTGGTCGACCCAGAAGTCCAGTGCCTTGTCCACGTGCGCGAGGAGCTGGGCGTCCGTCTCCGGGTACGTGTTGCCCTGGCTGCCGGTGTCGATCATCTTCACCACGTAGGCGTGGTGGACGGGCGTCGCGATCGTCGTCGCCGCCCCGGTCGGCGCCGGCGCTGCGACCGCGCCACCGGCCAACCCCGCCGCGCTGACCGCCACTGCGGAAACGACGCCCAGGCGGCGCAGCCGTCCGGGTCGACGGCGGTCCGTGCTGGTCGTTGACCGCATCTCGGTCCTCATGGTCGATGTCCCTCTCGTTGTCGGGTGAAGGACGCCCGCGAGGCGCGTCCTCATGGGGGAGGCCACTCATGGCGGTTCTCCCCTGGTAGGGCGGTGGTGGAGGAGCAGTGGGCCCGGGCACGGCGACGAAGCCGGGAGGCTCGTGCCGCCACGGTGATCGGTCTGTGCTGGGTTCGTGCGGGAACCGCGATGACATCGTCGGGCATCCGGTAGGCCGTCGTCCGCTTGAGCCCCGGGTTTGGTCAGTGCACGCCAACAGCAGCCGCTGCGGCCTCACTGGCCCCATCTGATTCGCACGAACTATCGACCTTCGAACTGATGTGCCATCAAGAAGGCATTTCACTCGACCGGATGGGCGGGCCGCGGGTGTGACGACCGTGGAACGCCTCGTTCCGGATGAGTTGTGGGAGCTGTTCCAGTCGGTGGTGCCGGCCGCGCCTACACGTCCGCAGGGCGGTGGCCGGCGACGGCACGGGGATCGTGAGGTGCCTGCGGCGATCGTGTTCGTTGCGACGTCGGGATGCACACGGGTCCAGCTGCACCGTGCTTCGGCCCGTCAGGCCCATCAGGCCCGTCAGGCCCGTCAGGCCCGTCAGGCCCGTCAGGCCCGAAGGCTCACCGGCACTTCGCCGCGTCGAGCGCGAGCAGCGGCATCAGTCCCGCTGATGCGCGGTGAAGCAGAGCGCGTTGGACGTGATCGCGGCCGCGGCTCCAGGATGAGCCGCATGACCGTCTCCTCCGCCATCGCCTCCTTCGCCGTCGTGGCAGGCATGCTGACCATCATGCCGGGACTGGACACCGCCCTGGTGCTGCGCTCCGCCATCACCCAGGGCAGGCGCGGGGCCTTCGCGACGGCGCTGGGGATCCTCTGCGGCGTGCTCGTGTGGGGCGTGGCCGCCGCGGTCGGGGCCGCGGCGGTGCTCACGGCCTCCCAGTTGCTGTACGACGCACGCGCTTGGCCGGTGCCGGGTACCTCGCCTGGCTGGGCGTCGGCATGCTCCGCCGGACGTTCAAGGAGCGCGGCCGGCCCGCGTCGGGGGACACGGCGGACGCGGCGGGGGCCACGACCGCGCAGGAGACGTGGGCACGCTCCTGGGCGCGCGGGCTGGGCACCAGCCTGCTGAACCCGAAGAACGGCGTCTTCTACATGGCGATGCTGCCCCAGTTCATCCCCAGCGGCACCTCGCACCTGCTCATGGGGGTCGTCCTGGCGGCCGTGCACGACCTGGAGGGGCTGGTCTGGTTCAGCGCGCTGATACTCGGCACCCAGCTCGTGCGACGGTGGCTGGACCGCGGCTCGGTGCAGCGGGTCATCGACGCGATCACCGGCTCGGTCCTCGTCGGCTTCGGCGTCAAGGTGGCGCTCGGGGACGCATGACCGGCTGGGGCGGCGGCCTCCGCCCGGGGCCCGGGGCCTCGGACGCACTGCTGCCGGGCGGGAGTTCGGCGTACGGGACGAGGAACGAGGGGTGCGGGGTCGAGCGGTCGTTTCCGCCGCGCGTGTGCTGTCGGCGGGAGCATCGGCCGTCCGGCCACCGGGCCACCCGGGCGGGCAGCCGGGTGGCCGGGGGGACGGCTACTGGTTGTCGGCCGCCTCGACCGAGTCCAGCACGTAGTCGATGGTCTCGATGGAGGTCTGCAACAGCCCCCGAGCCGCCTTCTGCATCTCGAGCTGGAAGGCGATGCCCTCGATGTCGCCGACCGCGCTCGCCGCGTAGGTCGCCCCGAGCGAGCCCAGCATGACGTGCAGCCCCTCGGCGGCCTGCACGGCGGCCATCGGCAGCGGCCCGCTCTCCTCGAGCGGGGCGTGGATCCGCAGCGGCATCATCGCCCGTGCGACCTGCCAGCCGGTGAAGGACATTTGAAAGATCATGTCGTCCCAGGCGTCGGCGGCCTTCATCTGCTCGCCGACCGCGGCGAACTGGTTCTCCTCGTCCAGCTCGACCCCGTCGGCGAACATCGCCTCCTTCTGCACGAGGCCCAGCAGGGCGTTGATCAACCGCACCCGGTAGATCTCGGGGTGGTTGTTGAGTGCCGCGAACTCTGCGTGTTCGGCCGGTGTGATGTCGTGGT
Organism: Kitasatospora sp. NPDC005856; assembly: GCF_040629945.1. Taxonomy (NCBI): domain Bacteria; kingdom Bacillati; phylum Actinomycetota; class Actinomycetes; order Kitasatosporales; family Streptomycetaceae; genus Kitasatospora; species Kitasatospora sp. NPDC005856. Next base: position 3,617 of record NZ_JBEXWT010000156.1, read on the forward strand.
CGAAGTAGCCCAAAGCCGTCAGGGCCTTGCTGATCTGTTCCACCGTCACCGGCTTGTGCTCGCTTGTCATATCGGCACGCTACCGGTCCTGTCCGGGCATGGGGAGGCCAATTGCCCGGTCAATGGCCCGGTCCGGCCGCTGCCGATCAAGCTCGCCCGGGGGCAGTGTGCCGGGAACGGGTCGTGACGATCCGTAGTGTGATGTTTTGCCCGGCGCCCGAACAGTCAGGGCTTGCGGTGCCTTCCAGTCGGCTTCTTCGGGGGCTGGGCCGAGTGCGTCGGGATCACCCCGTCGCCCTCGACGCCGTGGAGGAACCGCTGCGCGGCCGCGTAGTCCGGGGCGACCGTCTCCGGCACCCACTGGTAGCCGTCCCAGCGGGAGACGAGCCGAGGCGCATCCTGGTGCAGGTGGGCCGCTGCGGTCTCGTGGCCGATGGTCACGGCCCTGAGCACACCGACCGGCCGGCGCCGCGCTTCCCGCCGGGCCGCCCACCGCTCCAGGGGCTCGTCCTCGTCCACCTGGTCCTCCTCGCGTGACGGGGCCGCCCAGCCTACCGGCGGGCGGCCGGCCGTTCGGGCCTTTCGATCCCGCCCGCCGGGTGCGGACCGTGGCAGGTCTGTTGCTCACGAAGTGGCGCAGCTCACAGCCGTTCGGCGCGGGGTTGTGATCGACTCGACCGATGCGCCAGACCTCCTCGCCCCGCCCCGGACTGACGGTTCGTCATGCGACCCTCGCCGCGACCGCCGTCCTGCTGCTCGCGGGCTGCGGCACCGTGACGACCACCGCCTCCGGCGGCGGCCCGGAGGCCTCCGGCAGCCCCGCGCCCTGCGGCACCCCGACGCCGACGCCGACGCCGACTCCGGCGACGCCCGATGCCGCGCCGCAGCCGACCAAGCTCGCCCAGAGCGGGGTACGGATCACCGCCGTCGGACCCACCTGCTTCGAGTACGAGGTGACCAACCCGAACGGCGAACCGCACGACTTCACCGTGGTGTTCAGCCTCCGCTCCGCGCAGGGGGCCACGCTGGAGAACCTCAGCCGGACCGTCACCGCCCTCGCCCCCGGCGCCACCGAGAAGGGGACCGTCGACCTGAACACGGCCCCGACGCAGTTCGGCGAGCCCGCCTCCTTCCCGCCCCGGACCGGCCCGGCGCGGCCCGGCACCCGGCCGTCGAAGCCGGAGATCCTCACGGTCCGCAGCGTGCCCACCGCCGAGGCGCCCAACGCCGGCGGCCCCTGCCCGCCCACCGGCCTGCGGCTGTACGCCGACGAGGGGGACGCCGCGATGGGCCTGCGCGTGGTCGGCCTGCACCTGCGCAACTGCGGCACCGCCACCGTCACCCTCGACGGCTACCCGGCCGTGCAGCCGCTCGACCTCGACCACAAGCCCCTCGACGGCCTGCGCGTCCTGCGCGGCGGCTCCGAGATCGCCACCGGCACCGGCGCCGACGCCCCGCCCCAGAAGATCGCCCTGCGCCCGGGGGAGGGCGCCCGCAGCACCCTGGTGTGGCGCAACACCACCGACCTCGCCGGCGAGCCGCAGAACGCCCCCTACGTCCGGGTGCGCGCCACCCCGGACGCGGCGCCCGTCATGGTCACCCCGGAACTCGACCTCGGCACCACCGGCCGCCTCGGCGCCGGCGCCTGGGTCCGGGAGGACGCGAACGACAAGCCGTCACCGGCCCCGAGACCGTGATCGCACCGTGACCGAACCGTCGTCAGTCGGCGCAATCATGATCGCTACGGTACGGGGCCATGCACCACACCGATCCTGACCAGCGGCCCGACAGCACTGCGACCGACCCCGAGCGGGTCTGGCCGCGCAACCTCGCGCTCGCCCTCGCCGCCGCCGCGGTGACCGCCGGCGCCTTCGCGCTGCTGCGCCCCTCCGACGAGGGGAGTGGGGCCCCGGCCGCCGCTGCCGCGTCCCCCACTGCCACTGCCACTGCCACTGCCACCGCCACCGCGTCCGTCTCCGCTTCCGCCGCCGCGGCCCGGGGCTCCGCCACCCCGGACGCCTCGCTGCTGCCGCTGGACCAGCTGTTCCCCGCCCAGGTGACGGCGGCCGGCGGCGAGGTCTACACCCGGGTCGGGTCGACCGTCATGAAGTCCTGTGTCGAGCCGGACTCGGTCGGCCCGCGGCTGATCGGGATGATCCGCGCCTCGAAGGGCTGCCTGGGGGAGCAGATCGCCCTGTACACCGACGGCGCCAAGAACCAGTACAACCTGGCCGTCTTCACGATGGCGGACACCAAGGACACCGTCCACCTGGTCACCGAGCTGAGCATGGCCTTCGACGACTACCAGGTCGGCGCCCAGGCCCCGCCGCCCGCCTCGGGCCTGGCCACCCTGCCCCCGGACAGCGGCATGGTGCAGATGTTCTCCGGCGCCGGCCGGGCCATGGTCGCGGGCCTCGGCCAGTGGTCCGACGGCCGCGCCACCGACTACCAGACCCTCGTCGACAAGCACCTGAGCCCGCTGCAGAAGGCGGTCGGCCAGGCCGTCTTCGCCCACGAGTCCGCCCGCTGAGCCGACCCGTTGAACTGACCCGTTGAACTGACCCGTTGAACTGACCCGCTGAGCCGAGGGCCCCACCGGCCCGCCGGGTGCGGGACCCGGCGGCCCGGCACGCTCCCCCGTGGCGTGCCGGGCCGCCGGCACGGAAGCGGAACTCGGAGTTCCGCTGCGCGGTGCCACATCAGGAGCATGCCAGGGCGGTACCCCCGCCGTGTTGGCACCGAGTGGACAGTTCTTGGCATCGCGTGCACTGATCCGCGGTTCCCGCCCGCTCGTGCACGCGAGGTGCTCACGATGCGGGGTTTTCGCGTCCGTCCGCTCGTGCGGCCCGCGCCGTCCGTTCGCGCCGTCCGGGCCGCTCGTGCGGCCCGCGCCCGTACGGCCAGGAGCTGTCCGGGCGATCATGTGCGGAGCCAGATGGCGGGCGTCGCGGCGGTGACGGCAACCTCGCACGAACCGAGTGAACCAGCAGGTCACGCCACGCATCCACCTGCCGGCACACGAACTTCAGCAACAAGCTTCAGGGAGGCGCGTGCCGGACCGGAACGAGTCGGCCGGGCTTTCCCGCCCTGGTGAACGCCGGATCGTCTTCTCGGCGTTCTCTCATGTGCGACGGCCCGTCTGCCGACCGTGGGGGCGGAAACCTTTCGTCACCCCTGGCTCTCTGACGGCCTGTCCGGCCGAGCCCGCGCGGGGCGTCCCGTATCGGGCGGTCGAGAGTTCCTGATCCTGAGGAGAATCATGCGAGTGCACCGTGTCGTCCTGCCGCGGAGACCGCGAAGTCCACGGCGGCCACTGGTGCCACTGGTGCCGCTGGTGGCCGTCGCGGCTCTGGCAGCGCTGGCGATGGGGCCCGGCGTGGCGCCGCTCGTGCACGAGCGGGCGGTCCTCGCGTCGCCGACGTCCTGGGACCAGCTGATGAACCTCCAGGACCGGATGAACGAAACCGCCTACGCTCTCCAGAAGTCCCCGGGCCAGACCCGGGACCAGGGCATCGCCAGTGTGATCGCCGCTCCCGAGGAGAAGCACCTGACGGTGTACTGGCGCGGCGCGCTGACGCCCGCCGCCAGGACGATCATCGCCGAGAGCCCGGTCATGGTGAAGGTCAAGCCGACCGGTCACACGGAGCAGGAACTGTCCGAGGCGTCCGCGCGGGTGCGGCCCATCGCCGAGTCCGCCGGCATCACGTACACCAGAATCGCCCTCGACCAGGGCAACGGCGGCCTGGCGATCTCGGTCAGCGGCACGGAAGCGGACGCCCAGCGGCTTCGGCAGCTGACCGAGCCCCTGGGCGTACCGGTGTCGGTGACCCCGGGCGGAGAGGCGGCCGTGGCGCTGTCCGAACCGTCACGCGGATCCGACCCCACCGCGGGCGGCGCGCAGATGGTGGCCGCCTCGGCCAATTGCAGCACGGCTTTCGCGGGCAAGATCCAGAATCAGCCCGTCATGCTGACCGCCGACCACTGCTTCCCCGCGGGCGTCACCGACGAGCGGAAGTCGACCGAGCAGGGAGTCGACGGCACCTCCTTCGGGAAGCGCGCCGGAAGGCCGCTCCTCAACAGCAACGGGCTTCCCTACGACGTCAATGCCTTGAGCCCGATGTCGGGAACCGTGTTCGAGCCGAAGCTGTGGACCGGTCCTGCGGTCTACCAGGGTGCGGCGGGTCAGCAGAAGGTCTGGGTCAACGCCGCCGCACAGGCTCAGATCGGTAACTGGGTCTGCAACTCCGGCGCCAAATCCGGCACGACCTGCAACATCAAGATCATCGAGTACCTGCCCGACTACACGGCGACGGTCATCGACGCCAACGGCGCGACAGTACCGGTGAAATACGGCGGTGCTTTCGCGGGAAAGAAGAAGACCACCGACGACCCGAGGGTCGCACAGTATTCCAGCGCCCCCGATCTGAACCCGTACGCGGGCCGGCGCGGTGACAGCGGCGGACCGATCGTCATGGCCTCCAACAGCGGCCTCCCGAACGCGGACCACGGGAGCATCGACAGCACGGTCACAGCCGCGGGCATCGTCTCGGCAGGCCCGGCGGAAGCGGCGAGCAAGAAGGACTGTGCGGCGTCCTCCTACTGCTTCACGACCATCTACTTCGTCCCCATGCGGCAGGTGCTGGACGCGATGGGCGCGACGATCACCGTCGCCAATCCCGCATTCCCCGGCATGGTGACCGACGTGAAGCCCGGCGACCTGTACGGCAAGGTCGCGCAGCCCGTCTACCCCGAGGACTACGACCGCGTCGCCATCGTGGCCGAGAACGGCGCCGCACTCGGTGTGAATCCGGCCGACCTCAGACTCATCGGAACCGATTCCGACCGCCTGGGCGCCGCTTGGCAGCTGCTCCCGGACGTCAGGGGCGGATACATCCTGCACAACAAGGACACGAATTACCGTATCCGCAGGACGGTCACGGCCCCGATCGAGATCACTCCCGTCGCGTCGTACGATCCGAGCCTGCACCTGTACATGATCCACATGGGCCTGGAGAACTGCCTCCAGGTCACGGAGGGCTTCCGCTGGATGGTTCCCCCGCACAAGATGCTGGTCAGCGGGGTGGCCACGATCTCGCCGTGCCGGAACGGAGACCGCAGCCAGCAGTTCTCCTTCGTTCCCCTCCACGGCGGCGACAACGACGCCGCCAGCGACCCGTCCACCGACAACGGCACCCTGACGGTTCCGTACGAGGTGGCCGACGCCCCGGACACCTCGATGTCGGCGGCGGCGTCCTTCCTCGCCAAGACCCACGACCGGTACGCGCCCTCGGGACTCGGCGTGTCGCAGAGCTACACCGGCGGGCACTTCGCCCCCGGCACGGAGTTCGGGCCCGACGGCTACCAGTCGTCCTTCACCTACGACAACTCCGTCATGATCGCCGCGCTGCTCCAGGGCAAGAACCGCGACGTCGCCAGGGCGACCCGGCTGGGCGACAGCCTGCTCTACGCCCAGGCGCACGACAAGGTGCCCGACGGCCGCATCCGCGCGTCCTACCTGCCCAACCCCTTCGTCACCGCGAACGGCTCCCCGTACGTCGGCGGGTTCTCCGTCTACACCGGCAACATGGCCTGGGCCGGCATGGCGTTCTCCCGCCTCTACCAGCAGACCGGCGAGCAGCGCTTCCGTGACGGCGCGCTGAAGGTCGCCGAGTGGATCCAGACCAACGCCGCCGACACCCGGGGCCTCGGCGGGTACACCGGCGGCTGGGTCGACACCGGCGGCACCGGGGACGCCATGGTGCGTCGGGAGTGGAAGGCGACCGAGCACAACATCGACGTGGGCGCGTTCTTCGCGATGCTCGCGCAGATCACCGGCGACCAGACCTGGAAGGCCCGCTCGGACAACGCGTTCGCGTTCGTCCGCGGGATGCAGGCCGACGACGGCCGGCTGTGGACCGGGACCGGGACCGACGGTGTCACCCAGAACCGGGACAGCGTCCCCGAGGACGTCCAGACCTGGAGCTACCTGGCCACCCTGGACCCGGTCTTCTCCCGCTCGGTGGACTGGGCGGCAGCCAACCTCGCCGCCGCCGACGGCCCGTACCGCGGGGTGAGCTTCGCCAAGGCGGACACCTCCAAGGTCTGGTTGGAGGGCACCGCCCACCTCCTGGCCGCCTACCACGCCCGCGGCGCGGAAGGGGACCCGCAGAAGGCCGCCGTCCTCCAGGACAACCTCGCCAGGATCCAGGCCGGGGCTCCCACCGGAGACGGCCAGGGCATCGTGGCCGCCTCCAGCGACGGCCTCGCCACCGGCGAGGGCGACATCTACTACGCCTCCCTGCACACCGGCGCCACGGCCTGGTACCTGCTCGCCGGCCAGGGCGGCAACCCGTTCCGCCTGTAGACAGAACACCTTCAGCTTGTTGCTGAAGTTCGTGTGCCGGCAGGTGGATGTGTGGCGTGACCTGCTGGTTCACCCGGCTCGTGCGAGGTTGTGCATCCGGGCGACGGCCTGCACCGCGTGGTGCAGGCCGTCGCGTTCCTGTCGGCGGTCGCGGAGGATCTCGTCGTTCTTCATGGCAGCCGGCGGGATCACCGGCAGGTGATCGACGGGATTCTTCGCCGGGTGCGGACGGGCGTTCAGCGGCGTGATCTTCCCGAGCGGTCCGCCGAGACCCTCGTCATCCGGCTCCACGCATGATCGCCCGGCCAGCTCCTAGTGTCCTGCGCCGGAGATCCGTCGGCAGAATCGGGCTAGATGAATGAGTCCGATGTCTTCAGTGGTCATAGGCGATGAGTGATCGCTTGATCGGGGCGTCGATGGTCCAGTTGTGCCAGATGGCGGCG
>NZ_JBEXWT010000157.1:0-10164 GCF_040629945.1 Kitasatospora sp. NPDC005856
CGCCACCCGCGACCACGACGGCGGGAACGCCGGGCGTGCGGGTGCCTTCGTACGCCTTCCAGCACCAGCACTACTGGCTCCAGCCCACCACCCCGGCACCGACCGGTGACGGCCGGATCGACCACCCGCTGCTGCGGGACGCCATGGAACTCCCCGACGACAACGGCGTGGTGCTGACGGGACAACTCGCCACCGCCGCGCAGCCGTGGCTCACCGAACACGTCATCGCGGGCTCGCCCCTGCTGCCCGGCGCGGCGTTCGTGGACCTGGCGCTCCGGGCCGGCGAACACGTCGACTGCCCGGCCGTCGAGGACCTGACGCTGGAGACACCGCTGGTGGTCGCGGACGGCGTGCAGGTGTCCGTGACCGTCGGCCCCGACCGGGCGGGCCGGCGCAGCCTCTCGATCCACTCGCGCACGGACGGCGAGTGGATACGGCACGCCACCGGGGCCCTGGGCGCCGTAACCGTCGCACCACGGGACCCCTGGGCACGGCAGTGGCCGCCGCACGCCGAAGCCGTCGACCTCGACGCCTTCTACGACAACCTCGCCGACGCCGGATTCGCCTACGGCACGGCCTTCCAAGGCCTGCGAGCGGCCTGGCGCGACGGCGACACCCTCTACGCGGAGGTGGCCGTACCCCCCGGCGACACCCGGTTCGCCCTGCACCCCGCCCTGCTCGACGCCGCGATCCAGACCGTGACCGTCGCCGACGACCGGGCGAAGATGCCGTTCTCCTTCGCCGGGATCTCCTGGTGGCGCGGCGCCGAGCACGCCAGGGTCCGGCTGACCATGACCGGCCAGGAAACCTGCGCGATCGGCCTCGCCGACCAGTCGGGCGCGCCGATCGCCGAGATCGCCTCGTTGACCCTGCGCCGGCCGACCGGGGCCACCACGCGGGAGGTGCCGTACCAGGTGGTGTGGCCGGTCCTGGAAGCGGTGACCACCGAACCGGACATCCCGGTCCACCACGCCACCTCACCCGTCGAGACCCTGCGGGTGATCCAGGACTTCCTCACCACGGACACCCCGCGCATGGTGGTCGCCACGCGCAACGCCGTGCCGGTCCGTCCGGGCGAGGACGTCGACCCGCAGGCTGCCGCCGTCTGGGGCCTGGTCCGGTCGGCCGCCACCGAGCACCCCGGCCGGTTCGTGCTGGTCGACGGTGACGACGGCGACGGGGTCCGGCTGGCCGGTGACGAACCCCAGCTCGCGATCCGCGCCGGCGCCGTTCACGTCCCCCGCCTCGAACGGGCGCGGACCGAACCGCTGCCCTCGCTGCTCAGCCCCGAGGGCACGGTGCTCGTCACCGGCGGCACCGGCACCCTGGGCGGCACGATCGCCCGCCACCTCGCCGTACGGCACGGCGTGCGGCACCTGCTGCTGGTCAGCCGGAGCGGCCCGGACGCCCCCGGCGCGGCCGCACTGACCGCCGACCTGGCCGCGCTGGGCGCGACCGCCGACATCGTGGCGTGCGACGTGTCCGACCGCGAGGCGGTGGCGCGGCTGCTCGCCGAACACCCGGTCACCTCGGTGGTCCACGCCGCGGGCACGCTGGCCGACACCGTCGTGGAATCCCTCACCCCGCAGCAGTTCGCGCGCGTGTGGGAGCCGAAGGCCCTCGCGGCGCGGCACCTCCACGAACTGACCTCGGACCTGGAGGCGTTCGTGCTGTTCTCGTCGGCGGCCGGTGTGCTGGGCGGCGCGGGCCAGGCGAACTACTCGGCGGCGAACGCGTACCTCGACGGCCTCGCCGCACACCGGCACGCCCAGGGACAGCCGGCCGTGTCGCTCGCCTGGGGCTACTGGGCGGAGGCCAGCGGCATGACCGGAGGCCTGAGTGCCACCGACCGGCACCGCCTGGCCAGGGCCGGCGTACGGCCGCTGCCGACGGCGGACGCGCTGGCCCTGTTCGACGCCGGGCTGACCGCGGGCACCCCGACCCTCGCCCCCGTCAGGTTCGACCTGCCGGCGCTGCGACGGGCCGGCGACCCGCCCGCCCTGCTGCGGGAGCTGGTACGGCCCCGGCGCAGGCAGGCCACCGACCGCGTGTGGACGCAGGCCGACGTGCTGCAACTCGTCGTGGGCCAGGTCGCCCTCGTCCTGGGGCACTCGTCACCGGAGGCGGTCAACCCCGACCAGGCGTTCACCGACATCGGGTTCGACTCGCTCACCGCCGTGGAACTGCGCAACCAGCTCGACGCGGACACCGGCCTGCGCCTGCCCGCCACGCTCGTCTTCGACCACCCGACACCGGCCCGCCTCGCCGCCTTCGTGCACACCCGGCTGCACGGCACCGAACCCGACCCCCTGCTCGCCGAACTCGACCAACTCAAGTCCACCCTGGACGCGGCAGCCGCCGACGCCGACTACGAGACCGTCGCGGCCCGCCTCGAAGCACTACTCGCGGCCTGGACCGCCAAACGCACCGGCTCCGCGGCCGGTGTCGACGAGGCCAGCGACGACGAACTGTTCAGCCTTCTGGACGATGCGCACCGCAGGACCGAGGTCATCCGATCGGGCGAGTCCCGAAACGCTGAGGAGAAGTAGCGATGTCCGACGAAGAGAAGCTCCGCACTTACCTCAAGCGCGCCACGGCCGACCTGGGAGTGCTCAGCAAGCGCCTCGCCGACATGGAGGAGGCCGCGCGCGAGCCGATCGCGATCATCGGCATGGGCTGCCGCTACCCGGGCGGAGTGGAGTCCCCGGCCGACCTGTGGCGGCTCGTCTCGGACGGTGCCGACGCGATCACCGAATTCCCGCCGGACCGTGGATGGGACGTCGTCTACGACCCCGACCCGGACCGGCCGGGCACGACCTACAGCCGATCGGGCGGCTTCCTCGCCGACGGCGCCGGCTTCGACGCCGGGTTCTTCGGCATCTCGCCGCGCGAGGCACTGGCGATGGACCCGCAGCAGCGGGTGCTGCTGGAGACCGCGTGGGAGACCTTCGAGCACGCCGGCATCGACCCGACCACACTCGGCGGCAGCCGTACGGCCGTGTTCACCGGCCTGTGGTCCTCCGGCTACGGCAACCAGCCGCCGCCGGACCTCGAAGGTTTCCTCGCCACCGGAACGGCCACCAGCGCCACGTCCGGCCGGGTGTCCTACCTGCTCGGGCTGGAGGGCCCGGCGGTGTCGGTGGACACGGCGTGCTCGTCGTCGCTGGTGGCGATCCACCTGGCGGCGCAGGCCTTGCGGGCGGGCGAGTGCTCGCTGGCGCTCGCCGGTGGGGTGACGGTGATGGCGACCCCGGCGGGGTTCGTCGAGTTCTCGCGGCAGCGGGGGCTTTCCGCCGACGGCCGGGTGAAGGCGTTCGCCGAGGCGGCCGACGGCACCAGCTGGGGCGAGGGCGCCGGCCTGCTGCTGCTGGAGCGGTTGTCCGACGCCCGCCGCAACGGTCACCGGGTGCTGGCGGTCGTCCGGGGCTCGGCGGTGAACCAGGACGGCGCCTCGAACGGGCTCGCGGCGCCGAACGGTCCGTCCCAGGAACGCGTCATCCGGCAGGCGCTGGCGAACGCCGGACTGTCGACGGCGGACGTGGACGCGATGGAGGCGCACGGCACCGGCACCACGCTCGGCGACCCCATCGAGGCGCAGGCACTCCTGGCGACCTACGGTCAGGGGCGTAACGAGCCGTTGTGGCTGGGGTCGGTGAAGTCGAACATCGGGCACACGCAGGCGGCGGCCGGTGTGGCGGGCGTGATCAAGATGGTCATGGCGATGCGGCACGGTGAACTGCCGCGGACCCTCCACGTGGACGAGCCGACCTCCCACGTCGACTGGTCGGCGGGCCAGGTCTCCCTGCTGACCGAGACCCGGCCGTGGCCGGAGACGGGGCGCCCCCGCCGTGCGGGCGTGTCGGCGTTCGGCATCAGTGGCACCAACGCGCACGTCGTGATCGAGCAGTTCCCGGAGGAAGCCCCCGGACTGCCCGCCGCGGACGATTCCGTGGAGCCCGCCGTGTGGCTGCTGTCGGGCAAGACGGACGAGGCCCTGCGTGCCCAGGCGCGGCGGCTCGCGGAGCACCTCACCGCGCACCCGGGGCTTCGGCCGGTGGCGGTCGGTCGGGCTCTTGCCACGACCCGCACGATGCTGGCCCACCGGGCGGCTGTGGTGGGTGGTACCCGGGCCGATCTCCTGGCGGAGCTGGGCGCTCTCGCGGAGGGGGATCCCCGTGTCGTGACGGGTGTGGCCGGTGCGCTGGGTCGTTCGGTGTTCGTGTTCCCGGGGCAGGGTGCGCAGTGGGTCGGTATGGGTGGGGAGTTGTACGGCTCGGAGCCGGTGTTCCGGGAGGCGATCGACGCGTGTGACGCGGCGTTGGCGCCGTACACGGACTGGTCGTTGGTGGAGGTGCTGGCCGGCGGTGGTTCGCTGGAGCGGGTGGATGTGGTGCAGCCGGCCCTGTTCGCGGTGATGGTGGCGCTGGCCGCGCTGTGGCGTGCCCATGGTGTGGAACCCGATGCGGTCGTGGGGCATTCGCAGGGGGAGATCGCGGCGGCGTACGTCGTGGGCGCGTTGTCCCTGGAGGACGCCGCGAAGGTGGTGGCCCTGCGCAGCAAGGCCCTGGTCGCCCTGGCGGACCAGGGCGGGATGGTGTCGGTCGGCCTCGGGCACGAGCGGGCCGCCGAGTTCACGGCCCGCTGGGACGGCCGGCTGACGGTGGCGGTGGTCAACTCGGCGGACAGCGTGGTGGTGTCGGGCGATCTGGACGCGCTGGAGGAACTGCTGGCGGCCTGCGAGGCCGACGGCATCCGCGCCCGCCGCCTGCCCGTCAACTACGCCGCCCACTCCGCCCAGGTCGAGGCGATCCGCGAGCGACTGCTCACCGACCTCGCCGGGATCACCCCGAGGAGCGCGGGCGTCCCCTTCTACTCCACCGTCACCGCGGAGCCCGTCGACACCTCCGCCCTCGACGCCGACTACTGGTACCGCAACCTCCGCGAACCCGTGCTGTTCGACCGGACCACCCGTGCGCTGCTCGACCACGGCCACACCGTCTTCGTCGAGGTCAGCCCGCACCCGGTCCTGGTCTCCTCCGTCGAGGAGACCGGTCACCACCACGGCTCCGACCTCCTCGTCACCGGCACGCTCCGGCGCGACCAGGACGACTTCCTCACCTCGCTCGGCCGCCTGCACGTCCACGGTGTCCCGGTCGACTGGCGGTTCCCGGACGACACGGAGCCCGTCAGCCTGCCGACGTACGCCTTCCAGCGCCAGCCGTACTGGCTGCGGCCCGTCCCGACGGCGTCGGGCGACCACCCCCTGCTCAGCACGTTCGTGGAACTGCCCGACGGCGCGGTGCTCAGCGGACGGATCTCGCTCGCCACCCACCCGTGGCTGGCCGACCACGCCGTGCGGGGCTCCGTCCTCCTGCCCGGCACCGCGTTCGCGGAAATGGCGGCCTACGCGGCCGGCCGGCTCGGCCGCGCGGTCGAGGAGCTGGTGCTCGAAACGCCGCTCGTCCTCGACGACACCCCGGTGCACCTCCAGGTCGTCGTGGGCCCCGAGGACGACGGCCGCAGCCCGCTCACGGTGTACTCGCACGACGGCGACGAGTGGGTGCGGCACGCCACCGGGACCCTGGGCGAGGGGCCGGTGCTGAGCGCCTGGGACTGGCCGTCGGCCGGTGAGCCCCTCGACGTCGACGGGCTCTACGACTCGCTGTCCGTGCTCGGCTACGAGTACGGGCCGGCATTCCAGGGCGTCACGGTGGCCCGGCGGGTCGGCGACACCGTCTACGCCGAGGTGGAGCTTCCCGCCGAGGAACCGTTCGCCCTGCACCCCGCGCTGCTCGACGCCGCCCTGCACCCCATGGCGTTCCTCACCGACCGCGCCGGCCTGCCGTTCGTGTTCACCGGAGTGGCGATACGGCCCGCGGGCAGCCGGACGCTGCGCGTACGCCTGTCCGCCACCGGGCCGGACACGTACACCGTGGCCGTGGCCGATCCGGACGGCACCCCGGTCGCGGTCATCACCTCGCTGACCGTCCGGGACGCCACCGCCGTCCCGGACAGCCTGTACGCACTCGACTGGGTCCCGCTCGAAGAGGCGTCGACGGGCGGCGACCCCGCGGACCTGGTCGTCCACGAGGTGCCCGGGCCGGAGCCCGAGGCGGACACCGTCGAGGCGGCGTACGAGAGCGCGCGGAGCGTACTCGCCGTGATCCGGGAGCACTTGGCGGGCGAGCGGACGCGGCTGGTGGTCGTCACCCGCAACGCCGTCGCCGCCGCGCCCGGTGACGTGGTCGGCCTCCACCACTCGATGGTCTGGGGCCTGGTCCGCGGCGCGCGGGCCGAGCACCCCGACCGGTTCGTCCTGGTCGACGCCGATTCGACCTGGGACCCCGCGCTGATCGCCGGCACGGACGAGCCGGAACTCGCGGTACGCCGAGGGGCGCTGCGCGCGCCCCGTCTGGTCCGCGTCGGCGCGAGCCTCACCCCGCCGGACGGGCCCTGGCGGCTGGAGGACACGGGCACCGGCAGCATCGACGACCTGGCGCTGGTGCCCCGCCCGGAGCTCATGGAGCCGCCGGCGCCCGGGCGGGTCCGGATCGCCATGCGGGCGGCCGGCCTCAACTTCCGGGACGTGCTGATCGCCCTCGGCGTCTACCCCGGCGAGGCCCTGATGGGCGGCGAGGGCGCGGGCGTCGTCCTCGAAACCGGCCCGGACTCCCGGTTCCGGCCCGGCGACCGCGTCATGGGCCTGGTCCCCGGCGCCTTCGGCCCGGTCACCGTCGCCGACGAGCGGCTGCTGGTCCGGATGCCCGACGACTGGTCGTTCGCCCGGGCCGCGTCCGTGCCCGTGGTGTTCCAGACCGCGTGGTACGGCCTGCGTGATCTGGGCGGGTTGGAGGCCGGGCACCGGGTGCTGATCCACGCGGGTACCGGTGGTGTCGGCATGGCGGCGATCCAGCTGGCCCGGAGGCTCGGGGCGGAGGTGTTCGCCACGGCCGGCCCGGCCAAGTGGCACGTCCTGCGCGCCCTGGGGCTGGACGAGGACCACATCGCCTCGTCGCGCACCCTGGAGTTCGAGCAGAAGTTCCCGCCCATGGACGTGGTCCTGGACTCGCTGTCCGGCGAGTTCGTCGACGCCTCCCTGCGGCTGCTCGTGCCCGGCGGCCGGTTCGTGGAGATGGGCAAGACCGACATCCGCGACGCCGTCGACCACCCCGACCTCGTCTACCGGGCGTTCGACATCGCCGACGCGGGGCCGGAACGGCTCGGCGAGATCCTGGAGGCCGTCGTACGGGCCTTCACGGACGGTGGGTTCACCCCGCTGCCGTTGGACGTGCGCGGGGTCCGGGACGCGGTCGACGTGTTCCGGTTCATGAGCCGGGCCGCTCACGTGGGGAAGATCGTTCTTACTGTTCCTCAGCCGGTCGACCCCGACGGCACCGTGCTGATCACCGGTGGTACGGGGACGCTGGGGGGCCATGTGGCCCGGCATCTGGTGGCCGAGCGGGGTGTGCGGCATCTGGTGCTGGTCAGCCGTAGTGGTGGCGGGGCGGCGTTGCGCGAGGAGTTGGAGGGGCTGGGCGCGGAGGTGACCGTGGCCGCCTGTGACGTGGCGGACCGGGACGCGCTGGCGGCCGTCCTGGACTCGATCCCGGCCGCACACCCGCTGACCGCGGTCGTCCACGCCGCCGGCGTGCTCGACGACGGCGTCGTGGAGTCCCTGACCCCCGAGCGTCTCGCCGCGGTTTGGGAGCCCAAGGCCCGGGCGGCGTGGAACCTGCACGAACTCACCCGGGGGCGGGACCTGACGGCCTTCGTCCTCTTCTCCTCGGCCGCCGGCACGCTCGGCAGCCCCGGCCAGGCCAACTACGCCGCCGCGAACACCTTCCTCGACGCCCTCGCCGTGCACCGGCGTGCCCTCGGACTTCCGGCGACCTCGCTGGCCTGGGGCTTCTGGGCCGAAGCCAGCGGCATGACCGGGAACCTGACCGAGGCCGACCAGGACCGGCTGACGCGAGCCGGGGTCGTGCCGCTGGCCACGGACCACGCCCTGTCGCTGTTCGACGCGGCCCTGGCCACGGACCGCGCCGCGCTGGTGCCGGTACGCCTGGACCTGTCCGTGATGGCGGGCGCCCCGACGGCCCCGGCGGCCCTCAAGGGCCTCGTCTCCCGCAAGGCGGCCCGGCGCCCGGCGCGGCACGGCGCGATCGTCGACCGCCTGCGGTCACTGCCGGAGGTCGAACGACTGCGAGCCGCACTCGACCTGGTCACCGCCAACACCGCCGCCGTGCTCGGTCACAGCGAACCGGGGGCCGCATGGGACCGGCAGCCGTTCAAGGACCTCGGCTTCGATTCCCTGACCGCCGTCGAGCTGCGCAACCGCCTCAACACCGCCACCGGCCTGCGCCTGACCGCCACCGTCATCTTCGACCACCCCACCCCGGGGCAACTCGCCGAGCACCTGCTGAGCCAGATCCTCGACGGGGGTGTGGCGCCGGTGGTGCCGGTGGCGCCGGTCGCGGTTCCGGCGTCGGACGATCCGGTGGTGATCGTGGGCATGGGGGCCCGGTATCCCGGTGGGGTGGGGTCGCCGGAGGAGCTCTGGGGCCTGGTGTCGGGCGGGGTGGACGCGATCAGCGGATTCCCGTCGGACCGTGGGTGGGACGTCGAGGGGTTGTTCCATCCGGATGCGGATCATCCAGGGACGTCGTACACGCGGTCGGGTGGTTTTCTCTCGGACGCGGCGGGGTTCGACGCCAGTTTCTTCGGGATCTCGCCGCGTGAGGCGCTCGCCATGGATCCGCAGCAGCGGGTGCTGCTGGAGACCGCGTGGGAGACCTTCGAGGACGCGGGGATCGATCCGACGTCGCTGAGGGGCACCCAGACGGGCGTCTTCACCGGCATCTGGTCCTCCGGCTACGGCGACCAGGCACCCGCCGACGCCGAGGGCTACCTCGGAACGGGCGCCGCGACCAGTGTGACCTCCGGCCGGATCGCCTACCTGCTGGGGCTGGAGGGCGCGGCGGTCTCGCTGGACACCGCCTGCTCGTCCTCGCTGGTGGCCCTGCACCTGGCGGCGCAGGCACTGCGCTCGGGGGAGTGCTCACTGGCCCTGGCCGGTGGTGTGACGGTGATGGCGACCCCGCTGGGGTTCACGGAGTTCTCGCGCCAGCGAGGCCTGGCCCCCGACGGCCGGGTGAAGGCGTTCGCCGAGGCGGCCGACGGTACGGCCTGGGCCGAGGGCGCCGGCCTGCTGCTGCTGGAGCGGTTGTCCGACGCCCGTCGCAACGGTCACCGGGTGCTGGCGGTCGTCCGGGGTTCGGCGGTGAACCAGGACGGCACCTCCAACGGCCTCGGGGCGCCGAACGGTCCGTCGCAGGAGCGGGTGATCCGCCAGGCCCTCGCCAATGCCGGGCTGTCGACGGCGGACGTGGACGCGGTGGAGGCGCACGGCACCGGCACGACGCTCGGTGACCCCATCGAGGCGCAGGCACTCCTGGCCACCTATGGCCAGGACCGGGTGGAGCCGTTGTGGCTGGGGTCGGTGAAGTCGAACATCGGGCACACCCAGGCGGCCGCCGGTGTGGCGGGCGTGATCAAGATGGTCATGGCGATGCGGCACGGTGAACTGCCGCCGACGCTGCACGTCGACGCGCCGACCTCGCACGTCGACTGGGAGTCCGGAAACATCCGGCTGCTCACCGAGACCCGGCCCTGGCCCGACAACGGCCACGTGCGTCGCGCGGGCATCTCGGCGTTCGGCATCAGCGGCACCAACGCGCACGTGGTGATCGAGGCGGCTGCCGAAGAGCCGGTCGGGGTCTCGACGGAGTCCACGGGCGGGGTCGTGCCCTGGGTGCTGTCGGGGAAGTCGGACGCGGCGTTGCGGGAACAGGCGCGTCGGCTGAGTGCCTTCGCCGCCGTGCGTCCCGCGGTGAGCGCGGCGGCGGTCGGGGGCGCTCTGGCCGCCCGCACCGTGTTCGAGCACCGCGCGGTGCTGAGCGGTGCGGAGGCGCTGGAGGCCCTGGCGGAGGGCCGGTCGGTGCCGGGTCTGGTCACCGGGACCGCCCGTCCGCTGGGTCGGTCGGTCTTCGTGTTCCCGGGGCAGGGTGCTCAGTGGGTCGGTATGGGTGGGGAGTTGTACGGCTCGGAGCCGGTGTTCCGGGAGGCGATCGACGCGTGTGACGCGGCGTTGGCGCCGTACACGGA
>NZ_JBEXWT010000158.1:0-9724 GCF_040629945.1 Kitasatospora sp. NPDC005856
ACACCCGTCAGCGGCAGCTCGACGGGGACCTCCGCCAGCAGCGAGGCGACCGCGTCACGGTCCGCCACGTCACAGGCGGCGACCGTCACCCGGGCACCCAGACCGGTCAGTTCGGCCACCAGCTCCGCAGCACCCGGCGTCCGCTCGCCACGACGGCCGGTCAGCACCAGATGCGGCACCCCCCGCTCGGCCAGCCAACGGGCCACCGACGCGCCCAGCGCACCCAGACCACCCGTGACCAGCACCGTACCGGACGGGGTCCAGGCACCGGACTGCCCGGCGGGCTGCACGGCCCGGACGAACCTGCGACCGTACACGCCCGAGGAACGCACCGCGACCTGGTCCTCGACACCACCCAGCACCGCCACCAGCCGGCGCCCGGCCCGCTCGTCCACCACCGACGGCAGATCGACCAACCCGCCCCACACATCCGGCAGTTCCAGCGCCGCCACCCGGCCCAGACCCCAGACCTGCGCCTGCCACGGGCTCGCCAACCGGTCGGCCCGACCCACCGACACCGCACCCACCGTCACCGACCACACCTTGGCCCGAACGCCCGCGTCACCGAGCGCCTGCAACAGCGCCAACGTGGCCAGCGCGCCGGTCGACACCGGAGAGCGCTCGGCCTGCGGCGCGTCCTCGGCAGCGACCAGCGAGAGCACACCCGTGAAGTCTCCGGCAGCGTTCAACTCGCGGATCCGAGCGGCCAGTTCCTCGCGCCCGGCGCCGTCGACGGCCAGCGGCACGACCTCGGCCCCGGCGGCGACCAGCGCCGCCGCCACATCCTCCACCGGCGCACCCTCGGCCGTCACCAGCAGCCAGCGACCGGACAACCGCCCGTCCGCCAGACCCCCCAACGGCTTCCACGTCACCCGGTAACGCCAGGAATCCACCACCGAATCCACCCGGCGCCGCTGCCGCCACGAGGACAGCACCGGCAGGAGCGAGCGCAGCGCGCCGTCCTCGTCCAGCTCCAGGGACCGCGACAGTTCGGCCAGGTCCTCGCGCTCGACGGCGTCCCAGAACCGGGCCTCGTCCGGATCGCCCTCGGCCGTCAGGACCGCCGACTCCAGCCAGTAGTGCTCCCGCTGGAAGGCGTAGGTGGGCAGCTCGACGTGTCCGGCGGCGGGCAGCAGCGAGGCGAAGTCGACGGGCACGCCCGCCGTCCAGGCCTCGGCCAGCGCCGCCAGCAGCTGCTCGGGGCCACCCTGGCCACGCCGCAGCGTGCCCAGCACCGCCGCCTCGGCCCCAACGGCGTCAGCGGTCTCCTGCACGCCGACGGTCAGCACCGGGTGCGGGCTGCACTCCACGAACACCGACCGGCCACTGCCCAGCAGCGCCCGAGTGGCCTCCTCGAAACGCACCGGCGAGCGCAGATTGTCGAACCAGTACCCGGCGTCCATCCCCGCGGTGTCGATCGGAGCACCCGTCAGCGTGGAATACAGCGGGACGGTGGACGTGGCGGGGCTGATTCCGGCCAGCTCCGCCAGGATGCGCTCACGCAACCGGTCCACCTGCGCCGAGTGCGAGGCGTAGTCCACCGGAATCCTGCGGGCCCGCACACCACGCGCCTCACAGCGCGCCATCAACTCGTCCAGCGCGCCCGGCTCACCCGAGACCACCGTCGACGAAGGCCCGTTGAACGCGGCCACCGACACCCGACCCTCGAAGGAGCCGATCAGCTCCCCGACCACCGCACTCCCGGCGGCCACCGACACCATCCCACCGCCACCGGCGAGTTCGGTGATCGCCAGGCTGCGCAGCGCCACCACCCGGGCACCGTCCTCCACGGACAACGCCCCCGCGACCACCGCCGCCGCGATCTCACCCTGCGAGTGCCCGATCACAGCCGAGGGCCGGACACCGTACGCCCGCCACACCTCCGCCAGCGACACCATCACCGCCCACAGCACCGGCTGGACCACATCCACCCGGTCCAACTCCGCGCCCTCACGCAGCACCTCGGTCAGCGACCAGTCCACGAACGGCGCCAACGCCGCCTCGCACTCCGCCAACCGCGCCGCGAACACCGGCGAGACCTGCGCCAACTCCCACGCCATACCGACCCACTGCGAGCCCTGACCCGGGAAGACGAACACCACATCACCCGGAACCACCCGGCCCCGGACCACACCCTCGCCACCGAGCACCGACAGCCCGTCCAGCAGCGCCCGACGGTCCCCGCCCAGCACCACGGCCCGCTGCTCCAGACCCGCCCGCGACAACAGCGCCGACGCCACGTCAGCCACCGCCAGCCCGGGCCGCTCCACCACGAACCCGGCCAACCGCTCCGCCTGCGCCACCAACGCCGCCGGCGTCCGACCCGACAACAGCCACGGCACCGACCCATCGACCGCCGCAGCCGGCCCCACCGCGCGCGGGGCGGGTACGGATTCCAGGATGATGTGGGCGTTGGTGCCGCTGATCCCGAAGGACGAGACGCCCGCCCGGCGCGGACGGTCCGCCTCGGGCCACGGCCGCGCCTCGGTGAGCAGTTCCACCGCACCGGCCGACCAGTCGACGTGCGGGGACGGCTCGTCCACGTGGAGCGTGGCGGGCAGCACACCGTGCCGCATCGCCTGCACCATCTTGATCACACCCGCCACACCGGCCGCTGCCTGGGTGTGCCCGATGTTCGACTTGATCGAGCCCAGCCAGAGCGGACGGTCCGCGAACCGCTCCTGGCCGTAGGTGGCCAGCAGCGCCTGCGCCTCGATCGGGTCGCCCAGCTTCGTCCCGGTGCCGTGCGCCTCGACGACGTCCACGTCACCGGCCGTCAGCCCCGCGTTGGCCAGCGCCTGCCGGATCACCCGCTCCTGCGAGGGACCGTTCGGCGCCGTCAGACCGTTGGAGGCGCCGTCCTGGTTGACCGCGCTCCCCCGCACCACCGCGAGCACCCGGTGCCCGTTGCGCTGCGCGTCCGAGAGCCGCTCCAGCACCAGCAGGCCCACGCCCTCCGACCAGCCGCTGCCGTCCGCCGCCGCCGAGAAGGCCTTGCAGCGGCCGTCCGAGGCCAGGCCGCCCTGGCGGGCGAACTCGGTGAACACCGCGGGCGTGGCGAGCACGGTGACGCCGCCGGCCAGCGCCAGGTCGCAGTCGCCGGAGCGCAGCGCCTGGGCCGCCTGGTGCATCGCCACCAGGGAGGAGGAGCAGGCGGTGTCGACGGTGACGGCCGGGCCCTCCAGGCCGAAGGTGTACGACACCCGGCCGGAGGCGACGCTGCCCGCGTTGCCGGTGCCCAGGAAGCCCTGGACCTCGTCCGGGACGGCTCCGCCGCCGGTCGCGTAGTCGTGGTACATCAGGCCGGCGTAGACGCCCGTCCGGCTGCCGCGCAGCGCGGTCGGGTCCAGGCCCGCGCTCTCGAAGGCCTCCCAGGAGGCCTCGAGGAGCAGGCGCTGCTGCGGGTCCATGGCCAGCGCCTCGCGCGGCGAGATCCCGAACAGCCCGGCGTCGAACCGGGCGGCGTCGTGCAGGAAGCCGCCCTCGAAGACGGTCGCGGTGCCCGCGCTCTCGCCCGCGTACACCGCGGCGACGTCCCAGCCGCGGTCGGTCGGGAAGGAGGAGATGCCGTCCCCGCCGGCGGCCAGCAGCTCCCACAGCCGGTCCGGGTCGGTGACGCCGCCGGGGTAGCGGCAGCTCATGCCGACGATGGCGATCGGCTCGTCGAGGGCGACCGCGGTGGCGGCGGGCTTCGCCGCGGCGGCCGGTCCCGCCGGGTGCAGTCCGAGCAGCTGTCCACGGACGAACTCGGCCAGCACGGCCGGGGTCGGGTGGTCGAAGACCAGGGTCGCGGGCAGGCGCAGGCCGGTGACCTCCTGGAGCCGGTTGCGCAGCCGGACGGCGAGCAGCGAGTCGAAGCCGAGGTCCTTGAAGGCCCGGCCGGGCTCCACGGCGGCCGCACCGGTGTGGCCGAGGACGGCGGCGACCTCGGTGGCGAGCAGTTCGGTGACCGTCCTGGCCCGCTCGGCCTCGGTGAGGCCGGCCAGCCGCTGGGCGAGCCCGCCGGTGCCGGTCTCGGCGGCGGCGCGGCGCGGGGCCGGGCGGACCAGGGCGCGCAGCAGCGGCGGCACGTCGCCGTCCCGGCCCGCGGCCGGCCGCAGCCGGATCGGCAGCAGGGACGGACGGGCGGAGCCGACGGCCGCGTCGAACAGGGCGAGCCCGTCGGCGTCGCTCAGCGACTCGGCGGTGCGCGAGGCCCGGGCGACCTGGTCGGTGGACAGGTGTCCGGTCATCCCGCTGGCACTGGCCCACAGGCCCCAGCCGAGCGAGACGGCGGGCAGGCCGGCGGCGGCCCGGCGGGCGGCCAGCGCGTCCAGCGCGGCGTTGGCCGCCGCGTAACCGGCCTGGCCCTCGGGGCCGAAGGTGCCGGCGGCGGAGGAGAACAGCACGAACATCGCGAGGTCGCGGCCGGCGGTCAGCTCGTGCAGGTGGAGCGCCGCGTCCACCTTGGGGCGCAGCACCGCGGCCAGCCGGTCGGCGTCGTACGAGGTGACGGTGCCGTCGTCGATGACGCCGGCCGCGTGGACGACGCCGGTGACGGGGTGCCGGTCCAGCACCGCGGCGAGCGCCTCGCGGTCGGCGGCGTCGCAGGCGACGACGGTCGCCTCGGCGCCCAGCGCCCGCAGGTCCTCGACCAGTTCGGCCGCGCCGGGGCTCTCGGCGCCCCGGCGGGCGAGCAGCACCAGGTGGCGCACCCGGTGACGGGCGGCCAGGTGCCGGGCGACCAGGCCGCCCAGGGTTCCGGTGCCGCCGGTGACCAGCACCGTCCCGGGCAGCTCGGGCGTGTCCGTCGCGGGGGTGCGGACCAGGCGCGGGACGAGCAGGGCGCCGTCGCGCAGCGCGCTCCTGGGTTCGGTGTCGACGGCGGCCGGCCAGTGTCCGCCGTCGCCGGCGGGGTCGCGGTCGACCAGGACGAGGCTGCCGGGGTGCTCGGCCTGGGCCGAGGCCACCAGTCCGTGCACGGCCGCGCCGGCGAGGTCGGCGCCCTCGCCGACGGCGCCGCGGGTCAGCAGGACCAGCCGGGAGGAGCCGAGCCGCTCCTCGGCGAGCCAGGCGCGCAGCAGGCCGAGGACGTCGGAGGTGGTGCGCAGCACGGCCTCGGCGTCGCTGCCCGCCGGGACGGGCAGGACGACGACGGCCGGGGCGGGCGCGCCCGCGTCGAGGGCGGCGGTCAGTGCGGCGAGGTCGGCGTGCCGGACGGCCTGCGGCAGTCCGGCGTCGTCCGGGCCGAGCACCGCCCAGTCGGTGGTGTCGGGGGCCGCGGCCGGGTCGGTCGCGGGCACCCAGTCCAGGGCGAACAGGGCGTCGTGGACGCCGTGCGCGCCGCCGCCGTCCAGGGCCTCGGGGGTGACCTCCCGGGCGGCCAGCGCGTCGACGGCGAACACGGGTGCGCCGGTGGGGTCGGCGGCCCGCACGGTGGTTCCGCCGGGGCCGCGGGTCAGGGCGACCCGCAGCGAGGTGGCGCCGACGGCCTGGAGCGAGACGCCGGTCCAGGCGAAGGGCAGCCTGGTTCCGGCCTCGGCGTCGAGGGCGGCGGCGTGCAGGGCGGCGTCCAGCAGGGCGGGGTGCAGGCCGTAGCCGTCGGCCTGGACGTCCCGGGGCAGGGCGACCTCGGCGTAGACGGTGGCGCCGTCCCGCCAGGCGGCCCGCAGGCCCTGGAAGGCGGGGCCGTAGCCGTAGCCGGCCTCGGTGAGCGCGGCGTAGAAGCCGGCCAGGTCGACGGGCCGGGCGCCGGCGGGCGGCCACTGGGCGTGGTCGAAGCCGGCGGAGGGCGCGTCGGCGCCGAGCAGACCGGTGGCGTGGCAGGTCCACGGGGCGTCCTCGCCGGGGCGGGAGGACACCTCCACGGTGCGGTCGCCCGCGCCGTCCGCCGGGCCGACGGCGACCTGGACGGCCACCCCGTCCGCCGCGGTCAGCACCAGCGGGGCCTGGAGGACCAGTTCCCGCAGCAGGGCGCAGCCGGCCTGTTCGCCGGCCCGCAGGGCCATCTCGACGAAGGCCGCGCCGGGCACCAGGGTGCGGCCGAGCACGGTGTGGTCGGCCAGCCACGGGTGGCCGGCCGTGGACAGCCGTCCGGTCAGGACGACGCCGTCGTGGGCGAGCGGGACGGCGGCCCGCAGCAGCGGGTGGCCGGCCGTGACCTGGCCGACGGCGGCGGCGTCGTGCGCCGCGAGGGGCCTGGGCCAGTAGTGCTCGCGCTGGAAGGCGTAGGTGGGCAGGGCGACGGGTCGGGCGGCGGGCAGCACACCGGTGGCGTCCACCGGCACGCCGGCCGTCCAGAGTTCGGCGAGGACGGTCAGGAAGCGCTCCGCGCCGCCGTCGTCGCGCCGGAGGGTGCCGACCACGGTGAACGGGGTGCCGGTGTCCTCGGCGGTCTCCTGGAGGGCGACCGAGACGACGGGGTGGGGGCTGCATTCGACGAACACCGAGCGGCCGTCGGCCAGCAGGGCACGGGTGGCCTGCTCGAACAGGACGGTGGAACGCAGGTTGTCGTACCAGTACCCGGCGTCCATCCCCGCGGTGTCGATCGGGGCGCCCGTCAGCGTCGAGTACAGCGGCACCCGGGAGCTCCGCGGGCTGATCCCCGCCAGATCCGCCAGCACCCGCTCACGCACAAGTTCCACCTGCGCCGAGTGCGAGGCGTAGTCCACCGGAATCCTGCGGGCCCGCACACCACGCGCCTCACACAGCACCATCAACTCGTCCAGCGCGCCCGGCTCACCCGAGACCACCGTCGACGAAGGCCCGTTGAACGCGGCCACCGACACCCGACCCTCGAAGGAACCGATCAGCTCCCCGACCACCGCACTCCCGGCGGCCACCGACACCATCCCACCGCCACCGGCCAGCTCGACCAGCGCCCGGCTGCGCAGCGCCACCACCCGGGCACCGTCCTCCACGGACAGCGCCCCCGCGACCACCGCCGCCGCGATCTCACCCTGCGAGTGCCCGACCACGGCCGAGGGCCGGACACCGTACGCCCGCCACACCTCCGCCAGCGACACCATCACCGCCCACAGCACCGGCTGGACCACATCCACCCGGTCCAACTCCGCGCCCTCACGCAGCACCTCGGTCAGCGACCAGTCCGCGAACGGCGCCAACGCCGCCTCGCACTCGGCCAGTCGCGCGGCGAACTCCGGCGACCAGTCGGCGAGTTCGCGCGCCATACCGACCCACTGGGAGCCCTGGCCGGGGAAGACGAAGGCCACCGAGCGGCTGTCGCGCTCCTCGGCGACGCCCGTGACCACCCCGGCCCTGGCCGTCCCGTCGGCGAGTGCCGCCAGGCCGTCCAGCAGGGCGGTGCGGTCGGTGCCGAGCACCACCGCGCGGTGTTCCAGGGCGGCCCGGGAGAGCAGCGCCCGGCCGATCTCCGGCCCGGTCAGCTCGGCGTGCTCGGCGGCGAAGGCGCCCAGTCGCGCGGCCTGCGCCGCGAGTCCGGCCCCGGTGCGGGCGGACAGGAACCACGGGAGCACCCCGGAGCCGGGCTCGGGGAGGGCCGCCGCCTCGGTGACGACCGGGGCGGCCTCCAGGATCACGTGGGCGTTGGTGCCGCTCATGCCGAAGGAGGAGACGCCGGCCCGGCGCGGCCGGTCCGCGGTGGGCCACGGCCGCGCCTCGGCCAACAGCTCGACGGCGCCCGCCGACCAGTCCACGTGGCCGCTCGGCTCGGCGACGTGCAGGGTGGCCGGGAGCCTCCCGTGCCGCAGGGCCTGCACCATCTTGATCACTCCGGCGACACCGGCGGCGGCCTGGGTGTGGCCGATGTTGGACTTGATCGAGCCGAGCCAGAGCGGCCGGTCCTCGGGCCGGTCCTGGCCGTAGGTGGCCAGCAGGGCCTGGGCCTCGATCGGGTCGCCGAGCCGGGTGCCGGTGCCGTGCGCCTCGACGGCGTCCACGTCGGCGGTGGTCAGCCCGGCGTTGGCCAGGGCCTGCCGGATCACCCGCTCCTGCGAGGGGCCGTTCGGCGCCGTCAGGCCGTTGGAGGCGCCGTCCTGGTTGATCGCGCTGCCGCGCACCACCGCGAGCACCCGGTGCCCGTGGCGCCGGGCGTCGGAGAGCCGCTCCAGCACCAGCATGCCGACGCCCTCGGACCAGCCGGTGCCGTCCGCCTCCGCCGAGAACGGCTTGCAGCGGCCGTCCGCGGCGACGCCGCCCTGCCGGCTGAACTCGGCGAAGATCTCCGGGCCGGCCAGCACCGTGACACCGCCGGCCAGCGCCATCTCGCACTCGCCGCCGCGCAGCGCCTGCGCCGCCAGGTGCAGGGCGACCAGCGAGGAGGAGCAGGCCGTGTCCACCGTGATGGCGGGGCCCTCCAGGCCGAAGGTGTACGAGACCCGGCCGGAGATCACGCTGTTCGAGGTGCCGGCGAGGACGTGCCCCTCGGCGGTGGTGGAGAGGTCGGTGCCGATGCCGTAGTACGAGGTCCCGGCGCCGAGGAAGACGCCCACCTGGGCACCGCGCACCGAGGTCGGGTCGATGCCCGCGGCCTCGAAGGCCTCCCAGGCGGCTTCCAGCGAGAGCCGCTGCTGCGGGTCCATCGCCAGCGCCTCGCGCGGGGAGATGCCGAACAGGGCCGCGTCGAACGCGGTGGCGTCGGCGAGGAAACCGCCGGTGAGCGCGTACGGCGCGTCCGCGATCTCGGCCTCCCAGCCGCGGTCGGCGGGGAAGCCGGTCATCCCGTCGCCGCCGTCGGCGAGCAGGTCCCACAGGTGGTCGGGGCTGTCGGCGCCGCCCGGCAGGCGGCAGCTCATCCCGACGATGACGATCGGGTCCTGGTCGGTGGCCACCGCGGCGGCCTGGGCGCGCACCGGGACGTCCCGGCCGCCGAGCAGTTCGCCGAGCAGGTACTCGGCGAGCGCGGCCGGGCTCGGGTGGTCGAACACCAGGGTGGCGGGAAGCCGCAGGCCGGTGGCGGCCTGCATCCGGTTGCGCAGTTCCACCGAGGTCAGCGAGTCGAAGCCGGCCTCCTTGAAGGCGCGTCCGGCCGCGACGGCCTCCGGGGAGGCGTGGCCGAGCACCAGGGCGGTCTGCTCGCGGACCAGGTCGACGAGCAGCGGGAGCCGGCCGTCCGGCTGGACGGCGGCGAGCCGCTGGGTGAGGCCGGCGGCGGTCGGTGCGTCACTGGCCCGGCGCAGTGCGGCGCCGACCAGCGAACGCAGGATCGGCGGCGGCCCCGCCGGGTCGCCGCGCAGCGCGGCGACATCGAGGTTGGAGGTGACCAGGTGGGCGCGCGGCACCGTCCCGGCGACGTCGAACAGGGCCATGCCCTGCGCGGTGGTCAGCGGGGCGCCGACCCGTGCCGCCCGCGCCAGGTCGGCGCCGGTCAGGTGTCCGGTGATGCCGCTGGACTCCGCCCACAGGCCCCAGGCGAGCGAGGCGCCGGCCAGGCCGCGGGCCCGCCGGTGCGCGGCCAGCGCGTCGAGGAAGCCGTTCGCCGCCGCGTAGTTGCCCTGTCCGGGCGGGCCGAGCACCGCGGCGACGGAGGAGAACAGCACGAACAGCGCGAGGTCGCGGCCGGCGGTCAGCTCGTGCAGGTGGAGTGCCGCGTCCGCCTTCGGGCGCAGCACGGTGGCGAGCTGCTCGGCGGTGAGGGCGGTGACCACGCCGTCGTCGACCACGCCTGCGGTGTGGACCACGCCGGTGAGCGGGTGCTCGGCGGGGATGGCGGCGAGCACGGCGGCCAGCGCCTCGCGGTCGGCGGCGTCGCAGGCCGCGACCGTCG
>NZ_JBEXWT010000159.1:0-9616 GCF_040629945.1 Kitasatospora sp. NPDC005856
GGGGAGGGGCGCTAAAAACCCCCACCGCCCCCCCCGCCCCCCGGGGGGGGGGGGGCCGGGGCCCCCCCCCCCCCCCCCCCCCCGGGGGGGCCCCCCCGCCCGGCCGCTGAGCCGACGTCAGCCCAGGAGGTCGGCCTGGAGGGTGACGACCTGCCGGAACGGCACGGTGGGCACGCCGGCGGGGTTGGTCATGGTGACGACGGCGAGGACGTCGGCGGCGGAGAGGTAGGCGACGCGGGCGGTGGGGGCGCCCTTGGAGCCGGCCGTGGTGGACTCCACGACGGTCAGGCTGTTGCCGTCGGGAGTGTCCCAGTCGTCGTGGGGGGTTCCCTTGGTGTCGGGGGCCGCCTTGGGACGGCCCTTGGAGCGCAGGTCGGCGAACGCGCCCCAGGACTCCCGGACGGACCCGAAGCGCAGCAGCCGGATCTGGGTACGGGTGCCGTCGGAGGCCGTCCACTCCCGGACGGTGGCCGCGCGGCAGGCGTTCTCCAGCAGCAGGACGCGCGCCTTGGCCGGGTCCTGCTGGTCGTCGGCGAGCGCGTCGCAGGGCACCCACTGGCCGAACCCGGAGCCCGGGGCGGGCGTGCCGGCGGAGGCCGAGGGCGCCGGGGAGGCGGACGGGGGCCCCGAGGCGGTGGGCGATCCCGAGGGGACGGGCGTGGCGGTGGGGGTGGGGAAGACGGGCGGGGTCAGGGAGCCGCCGGCCTCCTTGGGGGCGGGCAGCAGCAGGTAGCGCAGGTCCGCGTGGTGCAGCGACGTGCCCTTGTCGTCCGGGGCGCTCTTGCCGGCCGGCAGCGGCGGCAGGGTCAGCGGCGCGAAGGTGTAGCGGCCGTCGCTCGCGGTGGCCAGACCGGGCAGGTCGGTGCGCTCGGGCGCGGTGACCGCCAGGGCGCTGCCGGTACCGGCGAGGGCGAACACCAGGGCGGCGCCGCCCCAACGCACCGCGGCCTTGCGGCGGTTGACGCGGCGGGCCTCCTGCTCCGCGAGGACGGCGGCGTCCACGGGGGCGGCGGGGTCCACGACGGCAGCCGGGTCCGCGGGGGCGGCGGGGTCCACCGGCGCAGGGGCAGCGGGGGCGGCGACGGGCGCGGCGAGCGCCTCCAGGAGCGGATCGGCCCCGGGCACGCTCCCGGGCGCGGCCTCGGGCACGGGCGGCGGGGTGGCGTGGTCGGTCATACGGACGCTCCGGGGCGGGCGAGGCGGTCGAGCTGGAGGGTGAAGAGGGCGACGATCTTGTCCTTGGGCAGCGGTGCCACGCCCTCGGCACTCATGATCACCAGGAGGTCGCCCTCGGCGGCCGAGCACTCCAGGTAGTCGATCGGCGCGGACGGCGGGGCCGGCATCAGGTAGCAGTGCGCCTCGGGGTGGCCCGGGATCGCCGGGCCGATCCGGAACAGGCCGGTGTCGCCGGTGAAGACCGCGGTGTACTCGTTGATCCGCTGCACTTCCTGCTGGTTGAACTGGCGCAGCTTCAGGCCGACCACCAGGTCGTCCCCGGCGGCCCGGTAGGTGCGCACGCCGGTGGCCTTGACGTGCATGCTCTCCCAGTAGGCGCGCATCTTGTCGCGCTTCTCCTTGGGGAGCTGCTGGAGGTCGGCGTCCAGCTCGGCGGCCAGCTGCTCGCCGCTCAGCTCGGTGTCGTTGCCGTATCCGCTGTCGTCCGGACCGAGCTCGTAGCCGGCCGGGACGGGCAGCAGCAGGTCGCGCAGCGAGCCGAAGTGGCTGCCGTTGGACTTGGCGCCGTACGGTGTGGCGGTCGCGGCGGGGGTGGGACCGGTGGACGGGGCGGCGGCGGTGGCCGGCGCGGGGTCGTCGTACTGGGTCTTGATGATGCCGATGCCGATGACGATGCCGACCAGCGCGGCCGCGGCGGTCGCGGCGCCCGCGCGCAGCAGGCGGCGGGAGGCGGGGCTCGGTCCGACGGGCGCGACGGGCGCGGCGGTCGCGGCGGGGTCGACGGGCGGGACGGCGGGCGCGGCGGTCGCGGCGGGGACCGGCTCGGGGGTGCCCGGGGCGGCGGTGGTGGTGGTCACGGTTTCGTCGTTCACGTCAGCCGCTCCCACTGCCGCTTGGCGAGGTCCTTGAGGGTGTCGGGGTTCACCGGCTTGGTGTCGAAGACCTCGATCGTCATCTGCACCGTGCCGCGTTTGGCGTTGGCCTCGCCGTAGTAGTACTGCTCGGTGCTCTCCGCCCAGTGGGTGGGCATGATGTCCACCTTGTAACCGCCGTTGGCGTCCTCGGCGAACGTCAACGGCCAGTAACCGGACTTGGCCTCGTCGGCGTGATCCGCGGCGTACTGGACCAGCTTCACGCGGTAGAAGACGCCGTCCTTCTTCCAGTTCACCTCGGCCGCGCGCCGGAAGCCGCGCGAGGCGAGACTCTTGAAGGCTTCGGCCGCCCTGCCGTTCTCCTCGGCGAGTTCGCCGATCGAGATCCAGCTCGGCTTGTCCGGGAAGTCCGCCCAGGGGGTGCTGCCCTCGGGGGCGGTGATGAGCAGCTTGGTCAGGTCGCCGTCGATGGCCAGCGGCTTGGGCTGTTCGGCGGCGAGGGCGGCCGGGTCGACCGTGTCGGCCGGGTAGGACGGGCGGGCGACCTGGAGCGGCGGCAGCGGCGTGGGCGGGCGCTGGGCCTGCACGGCGTAGCCGACACCGCCGCCGGCCAGAACGCCGAGCACCAGGGCGAAGGTGCCCAGCAGCACAGGGCGGGGGCGGCGCGGGGCGCGCGGGGCGTCCTCGGCCGCGAACGGCTCGGCGGGGACGGCGGGTTCGCTGTGCTCCGGCGCGGCGGGCGGGGCTTGGGGCGGCATGACGGGCGGCGGCGGAACGGTGGCCGCGGGCGCGGACGCGGCGGGTGCCGGCTCCGCGGGGTCGGTGGTCACGGAAGTGGCTCCAGAGGAGGAAGAGGAGGGGTGGCGTCGTACGGGCGGGGAGCCGGGCTCAGCCGCCGGTGGTGAGCCACTCGCGCTGGCGCTTCATCAGGTCGTTCAGCAGCGCCTTGTCGGGCGTCCCCTTCACGTCGACGTCGATCGTGTACTGGACCTCGCCCTGGCTGGAGATGCCGCTCATCGAGCCGGTGAAGGCCTGCTGGCTGGGAGCCTTCAGGTAGCCGCGGCCGCCGGAGTCGCCGTCGATGCCGAACGGCTCCAGCGACTTGATCTTGTAGTTCTTGGCGAAGTCGGAGGCCATCGCGGTGGAGCCGAACTTCAGCAGGGTGACGGTGACTTCGGCCTTGCCGTCGGCGGTGCGGTACATCCGGGTCGCGCCGCCCTTGTAGCCGTAGGACTTGAGGATGTCCATGATGCCGTCCTGCTTGCCGAAGAGCTCGGCGGTGTCGTCCTCGGTCATGGCCATCCCGTCCGCGGGGCCGTAGGACTCGCCGCCGGCCGGGATGGGGAGCAGGAAGTAGCGCAGGTCGCCCTCGTGCAGGCCGTTCCTGACCGTGCCCTTGACGGTGCTGGCGGGGGCGGGCTCGGCCGGGGCGGCGGTGGGCACCGGGATGGGCGCGGCCGAGGGCGTCGCGCTCGCGGTGGCGCTCGCGCTCGCGGCCGCCTTCGACGGGGCGGGGGCTGCGGCCGCGGCCGGGCGGGCGGCGGGCTTGCCGACGGCGACGGTCACCGCGGCGCTGGCGGCGGTGACGGCGAGCAGGCCGGCGGTGGCCAGCGCGACGCCGACGGCGCGCGGCAGCCGGCGCGGGGCCTGCGGCGGTACGGGCGCGGCGGCCCCGGCCTCGGTGCCGATCTCGGCGCCGGCCGGCGCGGCAGCGGCAACGGCGGCGCCGGTCTCGGCGGCAGTCGGCTCGGCCGGTGCCGGCGGTCCGGCTGCGCCCTCGTTCTCGGGCTCGGACAAGGGAATCCCCCCAGGAAGAATGCGGAATCTCACGCGCCGGTCACCTCTCGGACGCCACTCCCCCAGCGGATTCTCCGGGCTTCCGTCACGCGTGTCGGCAGGAATTATGAGAGGCCGCCGACTCCGCTGCCAAAACTTTTAACCACCACACATTCCCCCAATGTTCGACGAATCGGACACACCGTGATCGAACCGCAATGGGCCGCTGTCCTGCGGTGATGACGCTGTGTCGACACGTCGATTCGAACACGGGCCCTTTCCGTCCGGGCCCGTGACGATGTCGCGGTCCCGTCACCGCTCGGCACGAAGACCCGCCCTCCCGGCCGGGGCGGCGTCAGGAACGGGCAAGGGACGGGAGAAGTCGGGAAGGGAGAGGGGGAGGCGCGCTTGGCGAGGGAGGAGTTCGGCCGCCGGCGGGCGTGGCCGGTCGTGGTGGCGCTCGCGGCGCCGGCCGTCGCCGGAGTGCCGGTGGTGTGGGCGTGGTCGCTGGACCGGCCGGTGGGCTCGGGGTCGCTGTGGCTGTGCGCCGCCGCGCTGGCGGTGGGCGCGGCCGCATCGGTCCGGCCGGGCCGGCCGCGGGACCGCCCGGACCGGCGGCCCGGCCGGCGGGCGCGCGGCACCGGTGGGGCCGGTGGGGCCGCGGCGGTCCGCGCGTGGGCGGTGCTGCTGCCGGCGGCGGTCTGGGGTACGGCGTTCGCGACGGCCCAGGCCGTCGACACCGTCCAGGTGCGGGTGCACGAGCCGCGCATCGCCGGGGCGGTGGTG
The DNA here is from genome assembly GCF_040629945.1 of Kitasatospora sp. NPDC005856. Classification (NCBI taxonomy): domain Bacteria; kingdom Bacillati; phylum Actinomycetota; class Actinomycetes; order Kitasatosporales; family Streptomycetaceae; genus Kitasatospora; species Kitasatospora sp. NPDC005856. Next base: position 4,611 of record NZ_JBEXWT010000159.1, read on the forward strand.
ACGCACTGCCGGGTGACCGGCCAGGAGCCGGTGGAGGGCGGCGGGCTGGGCGCCAGGACGTACGGCTGCACCTACCGTTGGACCGTGGACGGACAGGAGTTCAGCGAGGAGCGCCCGGTCGACAAGCCCTACCCGGACGGCGCCGGGACCCGGGTCTGGCTGGAGGACGGCGGGCGGCGGATGGTCACCGGCCGGCCGAGTTCGGTGGCGGCCCCGTTCTGGATCGTGCTGGCCCTGCTCGGCGGCGTGGCCGCCGTTCCGTACGCCGCCGTCCGCCTGGCCGGACAGGTCCGGGAGGCGGACCGGTGGAGGTGACCGGCACCGGGAACGGGACCGGCACCGGGAAGGAGGGCGGGGCCGGACGGCGGGGGCTCACCGTCGGTCCCGGGTACGCCCTGTACCGAGGGCCGCTGGCGGACAGCACCTTCCACCGGCACGCCGCCTTCCAGGTCGCCGTCGCGCCCGCCACCCGCGCGGTGGCGATCGACGACGCCGCCGGCCGGCGCCACCGCGGGCCGGCGGTCGTGGTGCCGCCGATGGTGCGCCACCGGATGGCCCCGGTCCGGGAGGTCCTGGTCTTCTTCGTCGATCCGCACTGCGCCTTCGCCGACCGGCTGCGGCGGCAGTGCGGCGACGGGGTGACCGTGGCCCCGCGGTGGCGCGGCCTGACCGAGCGGGACGTACGGCCGGACGGCGGGCTGCCCGCCACCGGGCTGGACCCGAGGCTGCGGGCCGCGATGGCGGCGCTGGCCGACGACCAGGAGCCGCTGGAGGGTCTCGCGGCGCGCGTCGGGCTGTCCCCGCAGCGCCTGCGGGCCCTGGCGCAGCGGCAGTTGGGGGTGCCGCTGGCGCGCTGGCGCAGCTGGCAGCGGCTGTCCCGGGCGGCGCTGGCGCTCGGCGAGGGGTGCTCGCCGGCTCAGGCGGCGTTCGCGGGCGGGTTCGCCGACCAGGCCCATTTCTCCCGGTGGATGCGGGAGTTGACCGGGCTGACGCCCTCGCAGGCGCTGCCCGCTCTGCGCGCGCCCGGGGGTACGACCGGGGAGGCAGTCGGAAGTGCGCTCGGGGGTAAGGCCGTTCAGCCCGGGCGGCGCGCGGTGTAGAGGGACATCGAGCCGGTCACCGTCGCGACGGTCTCCGTCTCGCGCACGCCCTCGAAGCCCGCCTCGGCGATCAGTCGGGGCAGGACGCCGTCGGCGTTGGGCTGGGTGTCCTGCTTCCCGTCGGCGAACTGGACGATCCGGAAGGCCAGGCGCATGGCCGGTGTGCGCTGCCGCCCGTAGTCGGCGATCACCAGTTTGCCGCCGGGGCGCAGCGTGCGGTGCATGGCGGCGAGGATCGCCCGCTTCATCGACAGGGGGCACTGGTGGAGGACGAGGCTGGAGACGATGGTGTCGGCCGCTTCGTCGCCGACGACGTCGGCGACGGCGTCGCCCAGGCCGGTGCGGAAGTCGGGGGTGGTGCCGGCCTCGGCGGCCTTGCGGCGGGCCAGGCGCAGCACGGCGGGGTCGGGGTCGATGCCGATGACGGTGGCGCGCGGTTCGACGCGGTGCAGGAGGACGGCGAAGGAGCCGGTGCCGCAGCCGACGTCGACGATGACGTCACCGGGGCGGGGGGCGGCGTGCATGGCCAGCAGGCTGCGCCACAGGCGTTCGCGGGTGAGGGAGACGAGCGGGTCGTAGAGGCCGAGGGCGAAGCGTCCGGCGGCGGGGGTGAAGGTGTCGCTCGGTGTCATGGGGCCAGTGTGGGCGGGTGGTCGGGGCGTCGTCTTGAACGAATCGCTCGCTCGGGAGCCGCCCGCGGGGGCTGCGCGGCGGCGGCCCACGGTGGGGGTCCACGGTGGGGTCTCCGGGGTCGGGGCTCACGGGTTTCGCGGGTTCACCGGGCAGAACGCCCCGGGCGTGCGCGAGAATTCGCGCTGTGGCACTCCCTGACCTCATAGGCCCCTACCGCCCGCTGCGACTCATCGGCGCGGGCGGCATGGGCACCGTCTTCTACTGTCTTCATCCCGGCACGGGGCGGCCGCTGGCGGTGAAGGTCCTCCATGCCGACCACGCGCAGGACTCGGTGCACCGTCGGCGCTTCGCCCGGGAGGTCGCCGTCCTGCGGAAGGTCGCGGGCCCGTACCTGGTGCCGCTGGTGGACGCCGACACCGACACCGCGCAGCCGTGGCTCGCCACGCCGTACGTGCCCGGCAACACCCTGCACCAGCATGCCCGGCGGCACGGGCCGCTGACGGGTACCGGTCTGACGACGTTCGCCGCCGCGACCGCCCACGCGCTCGCCTGCATCCACTGGGCCGGGGTCGCCCACCGGGACCTGAAGCCCAGCAATGTCATCCTCGCCGCGGACGGCCCGCGCGTCCTGGACTTCGGCATCGCCCACCACCTCGACGCCACCTCCGTCACCGCGACCCGCGTGACCACCGGGACCCCCGGCTGGATGGCCCCCGAGCAGCTCACCCGGGGTGAGACCACCACGGCCACCGACGTGTTCGTGTGGGGCATGCTGGTGTGCTTCGCCGCGACGGGCCGCCATCCCTTCGGGAACCCCACCGGCATCGACTTCCGGATCGCCGGCGGCGCCCCGGACCTCACCGGCGTGCCTGACCGGCTCGCCCCGCAGGTCCTGGCGGCCCTCGACCGTGACCCGATGAACCGGCCCACCGCCGGCGGCCTGGCCGAGGCCGTCGCCGCCGTGTACGGGCCGAGCGGCACCCGGGTGTTCCCCACCATGGCGTTCACCCGGGCCGTGGACACGGCCGCCCCGGGACTGCCGCCGGTCGCCGCGCTGCCGATCGCCGGCTGGGAGGTCCCCGCGGCCGACCACGACCTCACCAAGGTCCTCCCGCCGCCCGGGCCCGTTCCGCCGCCGCCTCCCCCGGCCGCTTCCCCGGCCGCTCCCCCGGCTGCGACCCCGGCCGCTTCCCCGGCCGCTCCGACGTGGCGCCCGCCCGCCGGCGCGGTCCGCGGCGCCGGCGGCCGCTCCGGTACGACGGTCCGCGCAGTCGGCGGCGGTGTGCTGCTCACCGCCCTCGCGGCGGGCCTGGTCTTCGCCGTCCTGGACAACGGCGGCACCGACCGGAACGGCGGCACCCGGGTCGCGGCCGGTACCGATGGCAGCCCGGTCCCGGGCAGCCCGAGCGCCACGCCTTCCGCCACTCCGACCGCGAGCACCGTCAACACCCCGAGCCCGACAGCGAGTTCGACGCCAACGGCCACGCCCACTCCCACCCCGACCGCGACGGCCCGGAGCCTCTTCGGCGGCTTGGGCATCACCGTCCCGGCCGACTGGCAGGTCACCAGGGACCCGCGCAACGACGGCCCGCAGGTACCGGCCAACGGAGCGGGGGTGACGCTCGGCCGCTACCAGCCCGCAGGCACCGGCTTCACGGGCCTGCTGATCGCCTTCGACCCGAGTGACACCGCCGAGCGCATGTTCCCCACCGACCTCAGGGCCTCCAGCATCCTGTGGGCCGGGCAGGACAGCGGCACCCCGGAGACGATCACCGCCGCCGAGGCCGGCCCGCTGGTGTCCGTCGGCGGCCGCAAGGCCCAGAGCTGGACCGTCCGTACCGACGTGCTGCCCGACTACAACGGCACCCGTACCCACACCCACCGGGTGTGGTGGCTGCCGGCCTCGCACATCCGCCTGACCACCTACGGGGACCTGACGGCGGCCCAGGACCAGCAGGTGGACCGGATGATCGCCTCGATGACCTTCGGCACCGCCGACATGCCGCTGGACTGCGCGGACGGAGTCTCCTACCTCGACCGGCTCCACGCCCACGACACCACCGCGAGCATCTCCGGCGCCGGCTGCGCCGCCCTCGCCTTCGGCGCCAGGACCGCCGTCGCCCAGGACCCCGGCACCATCCCGACCGGCACCGAGGCGGCCTGCGTCGCCCTGGTCCAGGGCTATCTGGAGGGGGCCTACGGCGTCCCGAGCGACGAGCAGTACGCGGCCGACCGCAAGGGCTGCGACCTGCCGGTGAAGCGCTAACTTGGTCTTTGACCTGTGCGGCGAGGTCGAGGGGTGCCGGGCTTCTTCGTTCGCTTCGTCGTGTCCGTTCTGCGGGCTGTGTGGATGTCGTAGCGCAGGGTTGGGTGGGTGTTCTTGCGACCGGGGGGGCGTCCAGGGCCAGGGCGGCTGGTTTGCGGTGCCCCGGCCGGGCAGGCGGCCTTGGGACGGAGGTTTCGGAATCCTCGCCGGACGCGGGCCGGGGTCAGACGTTCGGGTGGTGCGGGCTTCTCCCAGGGGCGGCGCAGGTCGGCCGCGAGCGGGCGGGCGAGACGCAGTTGCGTGTAGACGCGGATCCGTTGGCCGGCCTTGAGCGTCGCCCCGGGCGGGATCCCGCTCCGGCCCGGCCCAGCCGGCGCAAGCCTCCAGGGGCGGGGCTTGCGCCGGCATGGCGGTAGGTTCGACCTGGTCAGTTGGAGTTGGAGGCGGTGATGTCCTTCACCCCGACCGCGCCGCCCGGGATCTCGGCCCAGTTGCCGACGCTGTTGCTGTAGAGGGTGTAGTCCTCGCCGTAGACGCGACCGCCGGGGCCGACCGCGTAGATGTGGATGGTGTCGCTGTCGCCGTTGACCGTGGTGAGGCTGGTCAGGCTCGCGCCGTTACGGGTCGTCCAGTTGGCGTCGAAGTGACCCTGGTCGTAGTTGCCGTACTGGGTGTACAGCACGCCGTCGGCACCGACGATCGACAGGACCACGTTGTTGCCGCTCATGGAGCCCGCGATGTCCTTCACACCCACCGCACCGCCGGGGATCTCGCCCCAGCCGCCGACGCTGTTGCTGTAGAGCGTGAAGTCCTCGCCGTACACCCGGCCGCCCGCACCGACCGCGTAGATGCGGATGGTGTTGCTGTCGCCGTTGACCGTGGTGAGGCTGGTCAGGCTCGCGCCGTTGCGCATCGTCCAGTTGGCGTCGAAGTGACCCTGGTCGTAGTTGCCGTACTGGGTGTACAGCACGCCGTCGGCACCGACGATCGACAGGACCACGTTGTTG
>NZ_JBEXWT010000160.1:0-9461 GCF_040629945.1 Kitasatospora sp. NPDC005856
CCCGAGACCCCGCTTCCTCCCCCCCTCCCGCCCCCTCCCCCGCCCGCCCCCGCCCGGCGACACCGCTGCCCCGCCCCCGCCCGGCGACACCGCCGCCCGCCCCCGCCCAGCGACACCGCCGCCCCGGACGCGCGAGCACAGCGCGCCCGGGGCGGGCCTCAGGCAGACAGGGATCCGGCAGGGGCAGGGCTCAGGCCGTGGCCGGCTTCGCCGCCTCGGCGTCCGACTCCCCGGGGGCGGGAACGGCGCGCAGCTGGGGTGCGGGCGGCGCGGGGATGACGGCGGCGACGGCGGCCGCGATCAGCGCGACGCCGCAGCCGATCACCAGCCCGATCCGGAAGCCGCTCTCCGAGGGCAGGGCGTGCCCGCCCAGGTTGACGGTCATCTGCGACAGCACCACGCCCATCACGGCGGCGGACACCGAGGTGCCCAGGGAACGCATCAGGGTGTTGAAGCTGTTCGCCGAGGCCGTCGCGGACAGCGGCACCGCGCTCATGATCAGCGCGGGCATCGCGCCGTAGGCCAGGCCCACACCGCTGTTGCAGACGATCGTCACGACCAGCACGCCCCAGGTGGAGCCCATCAGCGGCAGCGCCAGCCCGTACCCGACGGCGATCGTCAGCGCTCCGGCGGTCAGGGTGAACTTCGGCCCGCGCGCGGCGGACAGCTTGCCGCCGAACGGGGAGACCACCATCATCATCAGCCCGCCGGGCGCCATCCAGAGGCCCATCGCGAGCATCGACTGCCCCAGGCCGTAGCCGGTGGCCGCCGGCAGCTGGAGCAGCTGCGGCACGATCAGCGCCTGGGCGTACATGCCGAAGCCGACCAGCACGGAGGCGGCGTTGGTCAGCAGCACCCGCGGGCGCGCGGTGACCCGCAGGTCCACCAGCGGCTCGGCGACGCGCAGCTCCCAGCGGGCCCAGAGCATCAGGATCGCGGCGGAGGCGGTGAACAGGCCGAGGGTGCGGGTGCTGCCCCACCCCCAGTCGCCGCCCTTGGAGACGGGCAGCAGCAGGCAGACCAGGCCGACGCTCAGGCCGATCGCGCCGACGAAGTCGAAGCGGCCGCCGGCGGGGCGGCGGCCCTCCGTGGCGGGGGCCGGGATGACGGTCCAGAGCAGGCCGATGATGAGGACGGTCAGCACGGCGGTGCCCCAGAACAGCACGCGCCAGCTGGCGTAGTCGGCGACGCCGGCCGCGATCGGCAGGCCGAGTCCGCCGCCGATGCCCATGGAGGCGCTGACCAGCGCGATCGCCGAGCCGAGCCGCTCGGGCGGCAGGACGTCGCGCAGCAGGCTGATGCCGATCGGCACCAGGCCCATGCCCATGCCCTGGAGTGCCCGGCCGGCGATCATCGGCACCACCGAGTCGGCCACCGCGCACAGCACCGAGCCGAGCAGCAGCGGGACGCAGGAGGCGATGAGCATCGTCCGCTTGCCGAGCAGGTCGCCGAGGCGGCCGCTGATCGGGACGAAGACGGCGGCGGAGAGCAGGGTCGCGGTGATGACCCAGGAGGCGTTGGACGCGCTGGTGTGCAGGATCTGCGGGAGCTCGCTGATCAGTGGGGTGACCAGGGTCTGCATGATCGCGGCGACGGTGCCGGTGAAGGCGAGCGTCGCCACGATCGGACCGGTGCGGGCGGTGGGGGCGGGGCCGTTGATGACGGGCCTCCTCGGGCAGTCGAAGAGCAGGATTGTGCAGAAAACACACGATGTGCATGAAGCACAGAATGGTGAGCTTACACATGATGTGCGTCATACACATCATGTGTGCTGCGCATACCTCTGGCATACTGAAGGATGATCCACGGAGAACCCGCAGGTCGAAGCGGTGATGAAGGGACTTCGACATGACCAGCCCCACGCACGAGGTCGCCCTCGAATTCCTGGTGTTCGCCCGGCACCGCGACCTGAGCCAGGTCAACGCCCGCCCCGAGGGCAGCCAGCTCGAACGCACCGCCTACATCCTGCTCAGCCGGGTCGACACCGAGGGGCCGATGTCCATCGGGCAGTTGAGCGACGCCTTCGCCCTGGACGTCTCCACCCTCAACCGGCAGACGGCGGCCCTGAAGAGCGCGGGCCTCCTCGAACGCATCCCGGACCCGGACGGCGGCATCGCCCGCAAGTTCCGCCTCACCGAGGAGGGCCGACGCCGGCTGGACGCGGAACGCGAGGCGCACGTCCGAGCGCTGAACCTGGTGATGGCGGACTGGCCGGAGGAGGACATAGCCTCCTTCGCCGAATTCCTGCGCCGCTTCAACACCGGCATCGAACGCCTCGACGGCCGCCCCTGGCCCCGGAGTTGAGACGTCGACGCACGGCACACGGGAACACCGGGCCCGCGACGTGACTTGCAAGTGGCATGAAAGCCATTGGAGTTGAAGAATTCGGTGGCCCGGAAACCCTACGCGCCCTGGAACTGCCCGAGCCGCAGGCGGGCCCCGGCGAGGTCCGCATCCGGGTGCACGCCGCCGCCGTGAACCCGACCGACGCGATCCTGCGGCGCGGCGGCCACGCCGCGCGGATGCCGGGCAGGCGGCCCCCGTTCGTGCCCGGGATGGACGCGGCCGGGGTGATCGACCAGCTGGGGCCCGGGGCGGACGGACGCCTCGCGGTGGGCCAACGGGTGGTCGCCATCGTGCTGTTCACCGGCGAACACGGCGGCGCGTACGCCGAGCAGGTCGTGGTGCCCGCCGCCTCGGTGGTCCCGGCGCCCGAGGGGGTGGACCATCCCGCCGCCTCCACACTCCTCATGAACGCCATGACGGCACGACTGGCCCTGGACGCGCTCGCCCTGCCACCCGGCGGGACCGTCGCCGTGACCGGCGCGGCCGGCGCCGTCGGCGGGTACGCGATCGAGCTGGCCAAGGCCGAGGGACTGACCGTCGTCGCGGATGCCGCCCCGCACGACGTCGAGCGGGTGCGGCGGTCCGGCGCCGACCACGTGGTGGAACGCGGCCCCGACGTCGCCGACCGCATCCGGGCACTGGTCCCCGCAGGGGTCCCCGGCCTGGTGGACGGCTCCGACCAGACCACCGCACTCGTGCCCGCCGTGGCCGACGGCGGGATCCTGGCCGAGCTGAAGGGCTGGTCCGGCCCGGCCGAACGCGGCGTCCGCGTCCGCCCGGTGATGGTGACGGACGGCCTCGCGGACACCGGCCGACTGGACGCACTGCGCCGCCAGGCCGAGGCGGGCGTCCTGACCCTGCACGTCGCCGACGTCCTTCCCGCCGAACAGGCGGCCCGGGCCCACCGCCTCCTGGAAGCCGGCGGCCTGCGCGGCCGGCTGGTCCTGGACTTCTCGTGACGGTCCCTGCGCGGGAGGTCGGCCGGGCCGACTTCCCGCGCGCGAGGTGGGCGAGCCGCACTCCCCCGGAGCTTCAGTGGCTCCTTGAGCGCCGGTGGCTCCTTGAGCGTCAGCGGTCCGCGGTGAGCTCGGCGAGGAGCGCAGGGCCCGTCCAGGCGGGGGCGCAGGCGGGGGTGGTGCCGGCGGCAGCCGCCTCGGCCTCGCGGACCAGGGTGATCAGGCGTGCGTTGGCGGGGGCCGTGAGGCCGTGGCGCTCGGCGAGGGCGACGGCCTCGCCCTGGAGCGAGTCGATCTCGGTGGGGCGGGCCCGCTGGAGGTCCTCCCACATCGAGGAGCGGGCAGTGGCGTCGATCTGCAGGCTGGCCCCGGCCAGCTCGTGGAACTGCTCGTCCGACAGCTCCAGCACCTGCGGCATCACCTCCGGCGGCACCGGGCCGAGCTGGGCCGGCGCCACCCCGGCGGCCTGGAACGCCGCCAGCGCCTCCCGCTGGCAGAGCGCCACGCACTGCCGGTACGCCAGCTGCCCGACCTGCTCGCGCAGCGGCAGGCCGGAGAGCGCGTTGACCGCGTTGTTGAGGTTCATCAGCAGCTTCGCCGCCTGGACGGCCGGCATGTCCGACCGCAGCTCCAGCAGCAGACCGCTCGCCCGGGCGGCGTCGGCGAGCGCCTCCGCACCCTCCCCCTCGGCCAGCATCAGCGACCCGCCGCTGCCCTGGTGGAACGCCGCCGCACCGGTCCGCACCACGTTGTACGGGACCATGCCGGCCAGCACCCGGTGGCCCGGCAGCGCGGCCGTGAGCGCGTCCGCGTTGCGCAGGCCGTTCTGGAAGCTCACCACCACCGTGCCGGGGCCGAGGTGCGGGGCGAGTTCCCGGGCGGCGGTCGCCGTGTCGGCGGACTTCACCGTGACCAGGACGTAGTCGGCGCCGGCCGCGGCCTTCGGGTCGGCGGCGGCGGTCAGCTCCCGCACCTCGCGGCGGGCCTCGCCCGGACCGGTGAGGGTCAGCCCGTCCGCGTGGATCGCCGCCATCGCCGCCGGACGGCCGATGAGCGTGACCTCGGCGGTCGAGGCGAGCACGCCGCCGAGGTGGCAGCCGATGGAACCGGCGCCGAAGACGGCGATCCGCAGCCTGCGCGGGGCGGGAGTGGTGGACACGAGGGCTGCTCCGGGTGAGGACGAGGGCGTACGGGAGGGGACGGACCGGAAGACGGACGGGAGGGGACGGACGGCGGCGGCGGGGCCGGTCAGCCGAAGAGCCAGTCGAAGAGTCAGTCGAAGAGGTCGGGGTCGGAGAGCGTGATCTGGTCCCACAGCGGGCGGGCCTGGAACCAGCCGGCCAGCGAGGTCCCGATCTGGTCGCGGGCGATCAGGGCGGTCTCCCGGTCGATCAGCTTCGGGGTGCCGGCGGCCATCGCGAGCAGCTGCGCCTGGCAGGACCGCTCCATCGTGACGAACCACCAGACGGCCTCGGCCACCGACTGGCCGACCGTCAGCAGGCCGTGGTTCTGGAGGATCACGGCCTTGTGCCCGGCCAGCGCGGCGGCCACCCGCTTGCCCTCCTCGGTATCGGTCACGACGCCCCGGTAGTCGCTGTACAGCCCGTGGTCCTCGAAGAAGACGCAGGCGTCCTGGGTGATCGGGTCGAGCGGAATGCCGAGGCTGGAGAAGGCCTTGCCGTAGAGGGAGTGGGAGTGCGCGGCGGCGACGGCGTCCGGGCGGGCGGCGTGCACCTGGGAGTGGATCGCGAAGGCGGCCCGGTTCACCGGTCGCTTGCCGTGCAGCAGGGTGCCCTCGTGGTCGACCAGGATCAGGTCGGAGGCCTTGATCTGGTTGAAGCTCATGCCGAACGGGTTGACCCAGAACCAGCTCGGGTTCTCAGGGTCACGGACGGTGATGTGCCCGGCGACGCCCTCCGAGAAGCCGAACCGGCCGAACAGCCGGAACCCGGCCGCCAGTTGTTCCTTCCGGTACTGGCGCTCCTCCTCCACCGAGTCGAAGACCGGCGGCAGCGGCAGGGTGACCCCCTCGGGCGCCGGTCCCACGACGCCGGTCGCCGCGTACGGGTCGGCGGGCTGCTGCGGTGCGGACATGGCGACTCCCGGGGCTGCGACGGTCGGACGGGGGCGAGGGCGAACCAAAAGTGCGTTCGAGAGATTCATACCTTTGGCAATGACCCTGTGGCTATGATCAATCTGATCATCGATCAGGGGGAGGGGCAATGATGCGCAAGGTATTGACCAGGTGGGCAGTTGGGATCGCCGCTGGCGCGGCTCTGCTCGTCGGAACCTCCGCGGCCCTGGCGCCGGCACCCGCACCCACCGCTGTCGCCGGCCTGCTGAACGAGCCGAACCAGTCGGTCGTCGGCCAGTTGAACGAGCCGAACCAGTCCGTCATCGGGCAGCTGAACGAACCCAACCAGTCCGTCATCGGCCAGTTGAACGAACCCAACCAGTCCGTCATCGGGCAGCTGAACGAGCCGAACCAGTCCGTCGTCCGACAGCGGAACGAACCCAACCAGTCGGGCCAGTGAGCAGTTCACGGCTTCGCGACACCACACCCGCCCTGGCCCCCTTCCAGGACCCGGACAAGACGTTCGGGCAGTTCCTGGAGGAGAAGTGGACGGCCGTCTGCCGGGGCCTGGGGACGGACGAGGCGGAGACGGCCCGCGTACTGCACGACCTGCGGGACCTCCTCAGCCCGTGGGGTGCGCGGCCCATCGGGACCCGGTGCAACCCGCCGTCGTTCGTCTCGTCCGACGGCTTCCCCGCCGAGTTGTCCGTCAGCTGGAAGGCGGGGCGGCCGGAGATCCGCATCCTGGTCGAGTCACTGAGCTTCGACCGCTCTCCGCTCGGATCCCAGGAAGCCGGACGGGAGTTGACGCTCCGGCTCGCCGAGCGGCCGGGGGTGAGCATCGAGCGGTACCTCGACGTCGAGGACCTGTTCGTCACACCCCGCCCCGATCGCAACCGGCCCACCGTCTGGCACTCCCTGGCCTGGCAGCCCGGAGAGCGGCCGCAGTACAAGGTCTACCTCAATCCGCAGGCCCACGGCTTGGACCGGACGCATGAGGTGATGGCGGAGGCCATGCACCGGCTGGGGCTGGCCGAGGCCTGGGAACCGGTCGGGCGGCGATGCGAGGAACTCGCCCTGCGCGGGCACGAGGTGGAGTTCTTCGCCCTCGATCTGGACGGCGGAAGCAGGTCCCGGGTGAAGGTCTACTTCCGGCACCTCCCGATGCCGATGGAGGAGTTGGACACGGTGGCCGCACTGTCGCACCGCCACGACTCGACGCGGGCGGCGCGGGCGCGGGCCGTGATCTACGGGCGGGACGGCGGCACGGTGGACAACGAGCCGATGACCTGCCTGGCCTTCCGCGAGGGTGGGACGGGGCCCGAGGAGGCCAACGTCTACCTGCGGCTGCCGGGGAACGCCCGGAGTGATGCCGAGGCGGCCGGGCGGATCGCGGAGCTGATGCGGATCGAGGGAGTCGATCCGCGCCCGCACGCCGAGGTGGTGCGACGACTGACGGCAGAGCCACCGGAGGGCGACACCGGCTTGCAGGAGCTGTGCAGCTACCGGACGATCGCGCCGGGGGTTCCGGCACACATCGGGCTGTACCTGCGGTTCAACACCTACGCCTCTACCCCTGCGACCTGAGGTCGCGGTTTCGCCTGAACTCGCGGATGAGCGCGAGGAGGTTGATCAGGGTGCTGGCCGGGATGTTGCCGACGTCGACCAGGCGACGGCCGTGGAGGTTGATTTCGCCCGGGACGGCGGAGGGCCAGAGGAGGCCGAACTCCCGGCTCTCGGTCCGGAGTTCGACGATCAGTTCGGCGACCTGGCGCGAGGTGAGGTGGAGCAGGGCCGGGTCGGCAGGGTGGATGGGGTGGTGGGCGCTCACGCGACACCGTCCTGCTGCAGCTCGAACCAGACGGTCTTACCGAGGTGCTGGGGGTCGACACCCCAGCGGTGGGTGAGGCCGGCGACGAGCTGGAGGCCCCGGCCGGTCTCGGAGAGGAGGGAGACGGGCCCCAGCTCCGGGAGCAGCGGACTGCGGTCGGAGACCGCGACGCGGAGGATGTTGGCACGGTGGTGAATCAGGATGACGGGCGAGGCCGTCTCGCCGTGGCGCCAGGCGTTGACGATGAGTTCGACCATGGCGAGTTCGGCGTCCGCGATGAGGGAGGGCGGCCAACCGGCGCTGGTCATCCCGTCGCGCAGGGCGTCACGGGAGAGGGTGAGGGAGGGGGAGTTGAGGTTACGCACAGCGTCTCCCGGAGGGGGATGGGTGAGACCGGCGGATGCGTCGCCGTGAACGAGCCCACTGGACATGGGTGTTCTTCGGTGCCCGAGCGGCGTTTCTGACGATCCGTTCGGTGATCGGTGCATCACAGACTGTAGGGCATCGAGGCTCACATGTGCCACCGGATCCGGAAACATGGTCCACCAGTAGCCGCTGGACTGTTGATGAGACGACGTAGATGCTTGGGCCATGCCACCACGTACGACCCCAACGGCCCGGCAGGAACGGTTGGGCATCGAGCTGCGCAAGATGCGAGACAGCGCCCGCCAGACGACTGCCCAAGCCGCCGCCGTGTTCAACCTCGATCGGACGAAGATCACGCAGGTCGAGAAGGGGCACTACCCCATCACGGCCGAGCGCGTCCGAGTGCTCGCGGAAGCCTTCGGCGAGGACGACGCCGAGTACGTCGCGGCCCTCGCATCCATGGCCGAGGATCGGCACAAGGGTTGGTGGGACGAGTATCGCGGCTTTGTTCCGCAGGGATTTCTCGATATCTGCGAGCTTGAGCACTACTCGATGGGCATGCGGTCGTACCAGATCTGCCATCCGCCGGGGCCGATGCAGTCAGAGCGGTACTGTCGCGCAATCTTTCAGTACGCGCAGTCGCCACTGACTCCCCGCGTCATCGAGACGCGAGTCGAACAACGCCTGCGCCGATCGCAGGCCTTGATGGCCGAAGGCTCTCATCCGTACACGGCGATCGTTTACGAGGCCGCCCTGCGAGCGCAGTTCGGCGGCCGTGATGTCACTCGGGAACAGTTGGACTGGATGCTGGAGCTATCCCTGCGCCCTCACGTGACGCTTCGAGTAGTCACGTTCGAGTCGGGTGGATTCATGGGGTCGGGCCAGGCCATCATCTACGCGAACGGCCCCGTTCCTCGTCTCGATACGGTCCAGTACGACTCGGTCGATGGGCCGATCTTCCTCCACACGACAGAGCATCTGAACACCTACCGCACCATTATCGAGCGGATGACTGATCGGTCTCTTTCGGTTGAAGGTTCTCGCGACCTGATCGCGAAGATCAAGAAGGAGATATAGATCATGAAGAAGCTCACCTGGACACGCCCCACGTCGTGCGCCAACTCGAATAACTGCCCCGAGGTTGCCGTGGCTGATGACGCCGTCTACGTCCGCAGCAGCCTCCGGCCCGACGCGGTCGCCCAACTCGATGTCAGCGAGTGGCGGGACCTCGTGTCCGCCATCCGCGCCGGCGAGTTCGCCGTCTGACTCCCCGCCGCACCGGCCGGCCCCTCCGGGCGGCCGGTGCGATTCGGAGCATGGGCGGTGACCTGCTAATGTTTCACCTGTCGCGAGAGAGATGATCTCCCGTCAGGCGTCAGCGGTGCTACCAGAGCACGTCCTACTTTCAGTAGGAAGAGTCCGTGCAACCCGGGCCTGGCGCTCCACAGTCGGAAGGGTCCGGCATCCACCAGGGTGCCGGACCCTTTCGCGTTTCCCGACCGCCGACCGACACACCCGTCACCCCGGAGCAGAAAGCCGCCGAGGCCAGGCGCATGGGCTTCACGAAGCTGAGCCTGGAGACCGGCACGCCCGACCTCTTCCTGCCCGCCAGGAAGCTGTACGAAAAGTTCGGGTTCGTCCCCTGCGAACCGTTCGCGGACTACCGACCCGACCCGAACAGCACGTTCATGACCCGAGCGCTCTGACCGACGCCCCCACTCGCCCGAGGACGCGATTCGTCGCACAGGTTCTGAGCTGCTAATATTCCTGATGTCGCGAGGGAGATGATTCCTCGTCAGGCGTCAGCGGTGCTACCAGAGCACGTCCTACTTTCAGTAGGAAGAGTCCGTGCAACCCGGGCCTGGCGCTCCACAGTCGGAAGGGTCCG
>NZ_JBEXWT010000161.1:0-9094 GCF_040629945.1 Kitasatospora sp. NPDC005856
CCGTTCATCCAGGCCGGGACCGGAAGCAGTGGCTGCACGATCGCCCATTCCGCGTCGGTCAGGTCGGAGCCGTAGCGGCGGGTCCGCTCCGGCTGGTCAGCGGCATTCCCGAGCCGGTGTGCGAGGCAATCGCACGACACGCCGGAGCTGGACGCGGACGGAGCAAGCACGCCACAGTGGGACACCAGGGCCTCCTGATTGTTCGTTGACTCGACATCACCGAACTGCGCAGGAGGCCCTTCTCCTATACGCCGACCGCGGAGCGATCACTCGAACGAGGATGATGCGCGCGGAAGTTCGAGCGGCAGCCGTGACCTCCGGTTTGGGAATCGCTTCTGAGGCCACGTCCGTCACGGGGTCATGTGTGGAGCCAGATGACGAGTGCTGCTGCGGTGACGGTGCCGCGGTAGACGTAGCCGCGCTTGTCGTAGCGGGTGGCGACGGCTCGGGCGTGCTTGAGCATGTTGATGGCCCGTTCGACGGTGTTGCGTTTCCTGTAGCGCTCCTCGTCGAAGCCCGGTGGCCGTCCGCCGCGTGAGCCCTTGCGCAGGCGGGCGGCCCGGCTGTCGGCCTTCTCCGGGATCGTGTGCCGGATGCCGCGTCTACGCAGGTAGGCGCGGCACGGCCCGTTGCTGTACGCCTTATCGCAGGCCACGCTGTCGGGTGTCTTGCGAGGCCTGCCCGAGCCGGCCCGTGGGACGCGGATCTTCTCCAGCACCGCTTCGAACCGCGTGCAATCGGCCCGCTGCCCCGCGCTGAGGACCAGTGACAGCGGGCGGCAGCGGCCGTCCGCGCTCAGGTGGACCTTGGTGGTGAACCCGCCGCGCGAGCGGCCCAGGCCCTCGCCTCCAGCACCACCTCCGCCAGGCGGGCGAGGAGACCCTGCCACGGCGTCTCGTCCTGGTGTTCTCCTGGCCCAGCCCCCTTTGGCGCGAGGGCCGGCGGCGGGTCGGTGCGGGCACCGGCCGCGTGCTGGTGGGCCCGCACAATGGTGGAGTCCACCGAGATGTTCCAGTCGATCTCGCCGGCCGCGTCCGCCTCGGCCTGGACCCGCTGGAGCAGGCGCTCCCAGGTCCCGTCGGCAGACCACAGCCGGTGGCGCTCGTAGACCGTCTTCCACGGACCGAACCGCTCGGTCAGATCCCGCCAGTGCACACCGGTCCGCACCCGGTGCAGGATCCCGTCGATCACCTGCCGATGGTCCCTCCACCGGCCACAACGCCTGTTACTGACCGGCAGGAACGGCCGCAGCCGCTCCCACTCGGCATCAGTGAGATCTCCCCGCCCCATGCCCGGTCCAACGACCAGAACGGGCGATAGTCACATGATCGACCGGACAAGTCCTAGTACTGCAACGGTCCTTACTGTGACGAGGCCTCAGCTCTTGGGCTGTGGCCTCGTCGTTTGTAGTGGCTGGTCCTGGCCTGGTGCTGGCGTCGGCGCCGCCAGCGAGACCAGTGCAGGACGTGGGCGATGCTGAGGCGGACTGGCCGGGTGAGATGGGTGACCAGTCGGCGGATTTCGGGGACGGTCAGCGGTATCAGGTCTGGCGTTCGAGTTGGTCCAGCCCCTTTTCGAGCTGTCCGGCCCGCAGGATGGTGAGGTAGGCGTGGGCGGCCATGGCGAGGGTGATGTGCCGATACCAGCCGGGGTAGCGGCGGACCTGGTAGTCGTCCAGGCCGCACTGGCCTTTCGCGGTCTGGAAGCACTCCTCGATCGCCCATCGGGCGCCCGCGACGGCGATCAGCTCGTTGAGTGTGGCCTCGGCGGGGGCGTAGGCGATGTAGTAGGCGACCTTGGTCGGGTCGGCGATGCTACGGCGGGCGAGCACCCAGTGCCTGCGGTCGGGGCGGTGCCAGGGACGGACCTCGACTCTGGCCCAGTCGTAGATCCGCAGGCCGTGGGCGCCCTCGCCGCACGAACGACGCTTCCACTTCTGCCGGGGCAGTCCCGCGACCAGGTCGTGGAGCCGATGGTCCATGGCCCAGCGGGTGACCACGGTGTCGCTGCTCGTGGTGGCCACCACATGGAAGACGTCGGCCTGCTCCAGCTCATAGCGCCAGCCCTTGCTGAGACCGTAGCCCGCATCCGCGGTCACCCACCGGAACGGGATCCCGTCCTCGATCGCCTTGCGGACCATCCCCCGGGCCATCTGAACCTTCGTGGCGAACTCGACCCCGTCACCGATCCCGGCCGCCCGGCAGCGCTCGCGGTCGTCCGTCCAGGACTTCGGCAGGTAGAGAGCCCGGTCGATCAGCGTCCGGCCACGGGGCCCCGAGTAGGCGAGGAAGACGCCGACCTGGCAATTCTCAGTGCGGCCGGCGGTGCCGGAGTACTGCCGCTGGACGCCGGCCGAGCGCACGCCCTTCTTCAGGAACCCGGTGTCGTCCACGATCAGCACGCCATCGGGGTCGGCCAGGTGCTCGATGACGTACTTACGCACGTCCTCGAGCACCCCGTCCGCGTCCCAGTCGATGCGGTTCAGCAGCCGGTGGATCCGGTCCGGGCCACTGTGACCGGCCTCCTCGGCCACCGTCCAGCCGTTCTTGCGCTCCAACGGCGCCAGCAGGCCGCGCATGTAGGCCAGCGCCGACTCCCGCGACTCGCTTCGCGCGAACCGGCGGGCAAACCGCTCATGCAACCCGGCAAGCCCGTCCGACCAGCGCCGAGCATCGACCTCAGATATGTCCCCACCCATGACAGGAACAACGATCGACCTCAACGACCGTCACGGTAAGGACCGTTGCAGTACTAGGGCATCGCGGACATCGTCCTTGAGCTGGTCAACCTTGTTTGCCTTGTCGTCGTACGTTCGGAAGACGATGTTGCCGCTCTCCAGGCCGACAAGGATCTGTGTCACGAACTCGATGCGCTCGGTGAGACCCGCGAGGTGGGCGTCCTTTCGGAACTCGATGGTGCCGTCGAGCAGATGAAGGATCCCAGCCTGGTGGGCCTCGTCGGCGAGCAGGCGCAGAAGGGTGATCTGGTGGCGTCGGGCGGTGCCGTCCCACGGATCGGCGGCGTACCGTTCGTCCATGGCTGCGACGGACGCTCGCAGTTGCTTGGCAGCCTCGATCACCAGCCGACCGTCATTGCTTTCGGCGATCTCGGGGTCGGCTGAGGACGGGAGCTTCGTGCCTTCCCGCAGCGCCGTGGCTACCTCTCGATGCAGCAGTCGCGCGAGCGTGTGCGCCGTCTCCAGAGCATGGTGGGTTGTTGCCCTGTGGATTCCGGCATCGAGGCCGACTCTCCTCGAGTCACGCGCGGACCTCGCTGGCGGCGCTGGATAGTGCGTGTCCGCCAGGTCGCGCAGGGCAGTGGAGGTGATGACAGCGAGGCCCGCCAGGAGCTGGAGCGCTTCCTCCGGGTTCGTGGCGTAGCCCGGCTGCAGGCCGCGGAAGTACTGACCCACCGCGATACCGAGCTCGGTGCCCGCGGTGCGGATGGCGGTGAAATCGGGTCCCTCTTTTCACTGGCTGACCTGCCGTTTCTGTGCTTCACAATCCGATTGTGCAGAAAGGGAGTTAAGCGTTCTGGCGTCAACGAAAGCAAGCATAGTTGTCAGGTGGGGCTCACGATGGGAATCCGAAGGGGAGTGGGTGCGATTGCCCGTGCGGTTGGGCGAGAGGTTCAGATGAGCCGCTCGTGGTGGGCGGCTGCGGCCTCGCGGACGAGCTGGGCGAAGTGGCCGCGGCTGCGGTGCTGGTGCGCTTCGGCGTGTTCGTCGTTCCCGCCCTCGTCCTCGTCGAGTTCGTCGTATTCCTCGTGGAGGAGCCAACAACCGTGGATGCCGGCGAGGAGGTCTTCGAGGAGGTCAGGGCGGGCCGCCTGGGATCGAGCGGGGTCAGGCGCAGGCCGGTGTCCTCGGGGTCGATGTCCGGGCCGGTGTACTGGGCGAGGTTGTCGTCGATGTCTTCGAGTTATTCGCGCAGGCCGGCGGGGTCGGGGAGGAGGCAGTTGGCGATGTGGAGGGCATGGCGTACGAGGCCGGTGACCGCGTCCTATGGGGAGGCGCCGGCCTCGAGGAGCTGGAGGACGAGGGTGGGGGTTCCGTGGGGGAGGGCTTCGATGTTGTCGGCTTCGACGAGCACAGATGTGGCGGAGCGGCCCGAGGCCGCAGCGGCGACCTTTGCTGAGGCCGCGAGCCAGTGGGCGGCGGCTACGACCGCGGCGGTGGGGTCGATCTGGGTGAACAGCGCATCGGGGCCGAAAGGATCCTGTTCGAGGAGGCGGTCGGCGGCGGCGACCTGGACGGGGGAGACGCCTTCGCGGCTGAGGAGGACGGCCTGGCGGACGCGCCCGGTGCGGTCGCCGAGTTCGGTGCTCTCCACGGCGGCGAGCTCGGCGCCGACTTCGGCGAGGACGGCGTCGGTGAGGTCCGCGTTGCCGATGGCCTGCAGGGCGCGGCCGGCGCGGTGCGCGGACTCGACCAGGGGACTGTATTCAACGTCGAGCATGCCGTCCTGGGGAAAGTTGGGCCGGGTGATGGCGCAGGGAACCTCGTCGAACGCCTTGCGCTCCTCCGCGCGGCGCTAACCCTTGGAATTGGGCTCCACGGACGCGGCGGAGCTGGCCGGGTGAGTGTAGGTGCGCCACGCGGCCTCGGACAGGTGGGTGAGCGCGCGGGCCAGGCGCAGAACTGGGGCGCTGTCCGTGTCGGCTGCGACTGTGGCGATGCGGATCGCGAGGTCGCCGTCACCTGTTCCCCAGGTCGCGATCAGCTCGTGCCGAACGGGGTCGACGCAGTAACGGGTCATGCAGCCGTACCTCCGGTGATCTGCCCGGCTACGCCACTGGGCATTGAGCCATTCTGGCGCATCGCCAGGAGCCCCCGGATCGTGAAGCAGGCCGGCGTCGACGGCTGTAGGAGAGCAAGGAAAACCTCAGACGCAGAGGTGTCTGAACCCGGGTTACGGGCTCCCCAGCGGATCCGTAGGACCAGCAGTGTGGGGCATCGCGGAGACCGGCGTGATCGAGAGACATTCGTTATTGCTGGTTACGTGACATATCTGTCCTTTTCGGCTGGGACCAATCGGGCTCGACGATCTGACGGCCCCGGCGGAAGGCTCTGACTGAACAGCCAGGGCGCCCCGCCGGGACCGTGTGTCAGCGGATTCGTGCGACGAGCATGCCGTCGTGCCCTCGTTTGCCGACCGTCTGAAAGACCACTCCATCGACGTGCTCGGCGCTGCCGACCAGGTCCAACACCTGTTGCGTGGCGCGGACGGCTTCGTTCGGATTCTCGACGTTGCAGACCTCGCCGGACCTCACCGCGTTGTCGATGACGATGACGCTGCCCGAACGACCGAGCCGAAGGCAACTCTCGAAATAGACCACGTTGTTGTGCTGGTCGGCATCGATGAAGAAGAAATCGAATGGTGCCGCCTTCTCCTCGACGAGCAGAGCGAGTTGGTCAGCTGCGTTTCCGACGCGGACCTCGACGCGATCGGCGAGGCCCGACGCCCTGATGTTGCCTATGGCCACCGCAGCGTGCACCGGATTGTTCTCGATGGTCACCATCCGTCCGTCCGGCGGCAGCGCCTTTGCCAGCCACAGGGCGCTGTACCCTCCCAGGCTTCCTACCTCGAGGATGCGGCGGGCTCCGACGATCCTGGCGAGCAGACTGATCTGCTGGCCCTGAAGCGCCGACACGTTGATCGGCGCCAGGTTGGCCTCATCGCTGACACGCAGCGCCCGCTCCAGGCCCGCGTCGGGTGGACACAGCAGTCCGCTCAGGAAATCCTCGGTCTCAGACCAGATGTCGAGCGTCATGTCAGACATCACTCCATGGGGAAGACGGCAGGGGAAACGGAACCGGCATCAGGCAGCCACCTGATGGGCCCAGAAGTGCCGTGAGTACATGCGTCGCCAGATGTCCATCATGTGCGTCAGTGCCGTGATCTCGGGTGCCGTGAGGTCGGGATGCCAGAAGTCGAGAAGCAGTACCGTCCGGCGATCGCCCCCCTCGTTCCACACCTCGTGTTCGTAGGAGTCGTCGAAGACGAGGGCCTTGCCCTCCTCCCAGCTCCGTTCCTCGTTGGCCACACGAATGCGGGAACCCTCTGTGTTGATCAGCGACAGGTGGCACCGGAGGTGGGCATTGGTGAACCCGGAGTGCGGGGCGATGTGCGTGCCGCCCAGGACGGTGGAGAAATAGGTCATCCCGCTGCTGGTCCCACCCGGGATCGCGGACAGGGTCTTCAGCGTCTGCGGGAACGCCGGGAGGTTCCTGGCGTACGGCCTGCCGATGCAGGCCAGGTACAGTGCCCGCCACTTGCCGTCCTCCGCGAGTCCTGTCGGAGCCGGCGCGGTGTGGTCCACGTCCTGGTCGAAGGCCTGGAACTCGCCGCGGATCACCGGTGTAGCGGCCTCGAGGTCGTCGAGCCAGGGGAAGTCGTCGCGGCTCCACCACGGCCGGGCGGTGAGGCCGGGGAAGAAGACCTCCGGCGAGTGGTCCCCCCCGACCTCGCTGATTTGTCCCTGGGCAGTGATCTCCAGTCCTTCACGGATCCGCTCGACCTGTTTCGGATCGACCTTGCCGAGCGCGAGCCATCGCTCGAACTCCCGGGGCCCTTCAGTGATCCACGGTTTGTCCATGGCCTTGCTTCCAATCCTGACAGAGTGTGATGGCACCGAGTGTGTGTTTCCGGAACGAGCCCCGGGGAGGACGTTCAGCCCAGGTCGAGCACGGACACCAGCCGTTCGAGGTTGCTGTTGTCGGCCTGCTGTTGCTTCTCGGGCGGGTTGATTCCGACGAAGCCGGTCATCGTCTGCCGGACGTTCTCTCCAGCGGTCCGGTCCACCCGTTGAATGCAGTGGATGGTGCCTTCCTTGATCAGGACCAGCCGGTTCGGCTTGGGCACGATGGAGGTCAGTGCGTGCGACGCCGCGCCAGCCTTGGCCTCGACAGCCTCCAACGGGGACATGCCCGTGGTGTCGATCTCGACGGTCGCCGGATCGGCGTCCAACAGGGTGAGATCACCGGCCCAGGAGGCGTTCCACTCCTCGTGCAGGAAGAAGACGAACTCCCCCCGCGCGTCCACGTCGTTGTGCCAGCCGAGCCGGCTCCCTGCGGGGTAACGCCAGAAGCTGAACCCGACGACCGTCCAGTCCTCCCCAGCCACCCCGAACATGTCGCGGCGCGAGTGGAGCTCCTGGAGGACGGCGTGGTAGGCGTTCGGCATACCCACGACCTCGGTGTCCTCGGACAGCAGCACCGCGTCCTGGCGGAGCAGCGCGCCCCGGGACCGGTGGGCCAGCCCGTCCGCCTCCGCGTTGACGACGCTGGCGACCTCGTGGAATGGCCGCCGCCGCGCCAATGCCCGGATCTCTTCGAGGTCACCCTCGGGCAGGAAATCGTCGATCACCCGGAACCGCTCGCCGCTGGCTGCGAGTTTCATGAATGCACACCTCTCTCTTGAACGTGTTCCGCTTCTTGGATCGTGGGTACTGCGTCTTCCGTCCGGCCTCAGCCCTGACCACGCCGGCAGTCCGCCAGCGCATTGGCCAGGCCGAGCACCGTGTGCGACGCCTGGCTCGTGACGATCTCGTCGGGGAAGAACGTGTCGAGCCTCTCCTCAAGCAGGGTCATCACCTCCAGCCAGGTCAGCGAGTCGATCCCGAGTTCTGCGGACGAGGTCTCCAGCGCGTCGCCGCGGGCACCGAGCCGGGCCCGGAGCGACGCGAGGGAGACCTCGTCCGCACCGGCGTTCCCGGCGGCGGTGAGGACTGCGCCGATCACCACGCCCACCCAGTCCTCGGCCGCTGGCGGAACCGCCCGCCCGCTGTCCGATTCGGGGGCACCAGCCGGCCCTACCGTCATGTCATCCATCCCTCGTGATCCGTTCCGTGAGTGCCGTCCGGTCGAGCTTCCCGAGGCCGGTCCGCGGCAGCTTGTCGAAGATCCGAAGACGTGGCGCGAAGCTGTCCGTGGTGGTGGAGCGCAGCGCCCGTTCGGCCGACTCCCGGTCGATCCGGGATCCGGCCACCACGGCGAAGACGTCCTCGAACTCGGTACGGCCGGCCCGGGGGAGCACCACGAAGGCCACCTCGTCCACGCCTTCGACCGCGCCCAGCGCCGCTTGGACGGGGCCGGTGTTGAGGAACTTCCCGTTGGCCCGCAGGGCTCCGGGTTTGCGTTCGACGAACCGGACCTGGCCCGAGGCGTCGCGCTCGACGATGTCACCCGTGAACCACCGCAGCGACGTTCGGATGGGTTCGTGGGCGTGGCCGAGCACGGGAGTCCCGGTTCGGACGACCAGCTCGCCGCGTGCTCCGACCTCGGGCTGGACGATCTTGACGGAGGGGATCGGCTGACCGAGGCCTTGCTGACCGATGAGGATCCCACCGGTCTCGCTCGATCCGTAGCCCCTGGTGACCGGGACTCCGAATCGGGTCATGCACGCCGCGTCCAGGCCGTCCGGGACCAGCCCCGCGCCGGCCAGGATCTCCTGGGGACGGTTGTCGCCGCGTCGTCTGGTACGGGTGAGCAGGCTCAGCAGGGCAGGGGTCACGGCCAGCTTGGTGGCCAGCCCGCGGTCCAGGTCCGCAGCGACGCCGACAGGTGTCGAGAACGGACGGATATCAAGCCGGCAACCCGACAGCAGCGCACTGAGGGCGACCCCGGAGCCGAATGAGTGCGCCACGGGTACCGGAATGCGTACCGTGTCCGCAGCGTCCAGTCGAAGCCCCTCGCGGTAGCCGACGTGCTCCGCCAGGAGGCTGTCGACGCTGCGGCGGGCGAGCTTGGGTTCGCCGGTGGAGCCGGAGGTCTCGTGCACCAGCGCGAGGGCCTCGGGTACCGGCCCGGTCGGCTCGTCCTGCCGGGGCGCCGTGGGTTCGATGGTCCGTTCCGCAGTCGCGACGAACGTCGCGGCGCCGGTCCGTACCTCCTCCTGTGCGCGGGGGGTGACCCAGGCGGCCGCCCCGATGCTCCAGCACGCGACCACGGCGGCCAGCAGGCCATCCGGCGCGAGGCCGGTGAGCAGGACCAGGTCGCCGTCGCCCACTCCGGCGCGCCGGAACCACCGCGCACACCGGTCGATGCGGGCCGCAGTGGCCTCCGGACCGGACCCGTCGAGCCGTCCACCGGCGG
>NZ_JBEXWT010000162.1:0-8935 GCF_040629945.1 Kitasatospora sp. NPDC005856
GGCGGCGACAGGGGCGGCGGAGGGCGCGGCGGCTTCGGCCTGCGACGGCGGCACCGGTGACGGCGCCTGCGGCTCGGCGGCGACCGGGGCGGCGGCCTGGTACGGCTGCTGCTGGTAGGCCTGGTAGCCCTGCTGCTGGTAGCCGTACGGGTCCTGCCCGTACACCGGCTGCCCGTACTGGTCGTACGGCTGCTCGTACGGCTGCTCGTACGGCTGCTGCTCGTACGGCTGCGGCTGCTGCGGCTGCTGGTAGCCCTGGTAGCCCTGCTGCTGGTAGCCGTACGGGTCCTGCCCGTACACCGGCTGCCCGTACTGGTCGTACTGCTGCTCGTACGGCTGCTGCTCGTAGGCCTGCGGCTGCGGCTGCTGCGGCTGCTGGTAGCCCTGGTACGGCTGCTGGTACTGCCCGGTGGACCAGTCCTCCGGCCGCCGGCCGTCGCTGCGATCAGTCATGCACCGCTCCCGGATCAGTCCCCGCGCGGCGCGTACAGCGCCCGCTTGTCGATGTAGCGGACCACGCCGTCCGGGACGAGGTACCAGACCGGCTCCCCCTTGGCGACCCGGTTGCGGCAGTCCGTGGAGGAGATGGCCAGCGCCGGGACCTCCACCAGGGAGACCCCGCCCACCGGAAGCCCGGCGTCCGACAGGGTGTGCCCCGGGCGGGTGCATCCGATGAAGTGTGCCAGCGAGAAGAGTTCGTCGGAGTCGCGCCAGGAGAGGATCTGGGCGAGCGCGTCGGCGCCGGTGATGAAGAAGAGGTCGGCGTCCGGGTGCAGGGCGTGCAGGTCGCGCAGGGTGTCGACGGTGTACGTCGGGCCCTCGCGGTCGATGTCGATCCGGCTGACCGAGAACTGCGGGTTCTCGGCGGTGGCGATGACCGTCATCAGGTAGCGGTCCTCGGCCGGGGTGACCTGCCGGTCGCTCTTCTGCCACGGCTGCCCGGTCGGCACGAAGATCACTTCGTCCAGGTGGAACGCGCTCGCGACCTCACTGGCGGCGACGAGGTGGCCGTGGTGGATCGGGTCGAAGGTGCCGCCCATGACGCCGAGGCGCTTCTTCACCGGTTCCGGTCCGCCGGGATTCCCGGCCTGCTCTCCCATGCCGCCACACCTTACGCGACACCCGTTACGGTGCGGGAACGGCCGGGTGGGGGTTCTCCGCAGATGCGTGAGGGAGCGGCCGGCCGGTGGCCGGACGCTCCCCGAGCGGTCCGCGCGGCCGGCTCAGCGGTCCCGGTTGAAGCGGGTGGTGATGAAGAGCAGGAGCAGCAGGATGAACAGCGCGGCGCCACCGGTCAGGGCCGGGTTCAGGCTGTCGTGGTTGCCCCCCTCGCCGCCCTCGGCGAGAAGGTTCAGAACGGGGAGTGCGGCAGCAGTGCTCATGGTCGGCGGGACCTTCTCGGCTCGGTGAACGGACCTGTGGGTGGTTCCGGGCCGGTGAGGGCCCACCCGTCATCGTACGGGGGGTTACACGGCAACCGCTCGGCGGCCCACCGCCGCTGACCGGGCGTGAGCACGGGCCGGGGCGACGGGCTGCGGTCAGGCCGAGGTCACACCGCGAAAGGGCCGCCGGCGAGCCGGGGACAGGCCGTCGACGAGCCGGGGGCAGGGCCCGGGAAGGCCGTCCTAGTTGTTCTTGAAGGCGCGGGCCATGATCCAGATCAGCAGGCCGATGCCCACGAAGGACGCGATCACGATGATCCGCAGGAACAGGCCCGGGCCGGTCTCGTCGGAGATGGGTGCGGCCAGGCTGACAAGGGTGTCGGTGGACATCTGCGGGGGCTCCTCGAACTGCTCGGTACCGCGGCCGGATCCGGTCTCGGTCGTCCAGGACTCAGGTTAAACCGGCTTCACACCGACGCCGCCCACCGGCCCCGGTGGCGCGCCCGCCGGCCCCGAGGAGGCACCCACCGGCCCCGGGACGGACCGCGCGTACGCTGCCCCGGGGACGAGTACGCAACCGCACGCGTTGCACAGACAGTCGTTTCAGGCGAAGACCAGCGGGGGGCGGGCCAGCGGGCCGCGGCCGCCGTCGACCAGGAGGTACTCAGACCATGACCGACACGACCGTGAAGACGCCGAGCCGACGCCGCGAGCGCTTCCCCGGGATCTCCACCCGGGCCTGGGAGCACCCGGCGGACCGCTCGGCCCTGGTCGCGCTGCGCAAGCTCACGGGCTTCGACGACATCCTCAAGAAGCTCGCCGGCCTGGTCTCCGAGCGGGCGGTCCGGCTGATGTTCCTGGCGACCGCCGTGAAGACCTCCGAGCGCCAGTTCCCGGAGCTGCACAACATGGTGCGCGACGCCGCGTACGTGCTCGACCTGGAGCAGGTCCCCGACCTGTACGTCTCCCAGGACCCGACGGTCAACGCGTACTGCATCGGCATCGACACCCCGATCATCGTGGTCACCAGCGGCCTGGTCGAGCTGCTCGACGAGGAGGAGCTGCGCTCGGTCATCGGCCACGAGGTCGGCCACGCGATGTCCGGCCACGCCGTCTACCGGACGATGCTGATGATCCTCACCAACATCGCCACCCGGATCGCCTGGGTGCCGCTCGGCAACCTGGCGATCACCGCGGTCATCACCGCGCTCAAGGAGTGGTTCCGCAAGGCGGAGCTGTCCAGCGACCGGGCCGGCCTGCTCGCCGGCCAGGACCTCCAGGCGTCCATGCGGGCCCTGATGAAGCTGGCCGGCGGCCACAACCTGGCCGAGATGAACGTCGACGCCTTCCTGGAGCAGGCCGAGGAGTACGACAAGGCCGGCGATCTGCGCGACGGCGTGCTCAAGGTGCTCCAGCTGCTGCCGCAGACCCACCCCTTCGCGGTGGTGCGGGTCGCCCAGCTGAAGAAGTGGGCGGAGAGCGACGACTACCGCTCGATCATGGCCGGCGCCTACCCGCGCCGCGCGGACGACCCGGACGCCTCGGTCTCCGAGCAGTGGAAGGCCGCCGCCGAGCACTACACCAGCTCGGTCAAGGAGAGCAAGGACCCGCTGATGGGCCTGCTCCGGGATGTCGCCGGTGGCGCCGCGACCGTCGGCGGCAAGCTCCGCGACACCTTCACCGGCGGCGCCGGCCGCAACGGCTCCTCCGGCAACGGCTCCTCGGGCAACGGCTCCTCCGGCAACGGCTCCTCGGACCGCGACGGCAGCTGACCCCCCGGTCCGCGACGGCGGCCGGTGTCCCGCCCGGGGCACCGGCCACCGCGCCGTTCCAGGGCCCGTTCACCACGCCCCGTTCACCACGGCCCGTTCACCCACGCCCGTTCCACGGCCTGGGCGCCTCAGCCGCCCGCGAGCACCCCGCACACCTGCCAGCCGGGCCGGGCGTGGTTGCCGGGGTCGACCGGCGTCGGCGGCGCGACCACCGTGCCCTGCGCGGTGGCCAGCACCGGCTGCAGGAAGCCCGCCATCGAGGTGTCGCAGGGCTCCGGCCCCGCCTGCAGCACCGAGTCCACCAGCCGCAGCTGCGCCGAGGCCAGGTCCACCCGGTCGAACTCGAAGGTCAGCTGCCGCCGCACCGTCTCCAGGGTGACCGGCGCTCCGGCCGGGGCCCCGGCCGGCTTCAGCGCGTAGACGAAGGTGTGGTCGGTGGTGATCTGCAGGGTCCCGCTGTCCGCCTCGTCGATCCGCATCGCGCCGGCCACCTTCACGGTGTCGGACGCCAGCGCGACCTGCGCCGGGTCGAAGCGGACCACCCAGCCGGTCACCGCGTGGTGCCGGTCGTCCACCGGCTGCGCCACGCTCGCGTCGAACTCCGCCTGCTCACCGGGCGTGACGAAGGCCCGCACCTCGGCGGTGGCGCCCTGGACCAGCGCGGCCGGGGAGAGCGAGGAGGCGACCAGGTAGCGCTGGACGGTGTCGAGCGCCTTGGCCACCTCGACCCGGCTGAAGTGCTCGGTGGCGGCCGCGGTCGGGGTGTTCAGCCCGATCGTGCCCTCCCCGTACCCGGATTGCAGCGCGGCGAACGGGTCCGCCGGGTCGGCGACCGGACGGACGGCCGACGCCGGACTCAACGCGACCAGGCTCACGGTCAGTTGACTGCCCTCGGGCCGCACCGCCGTCCCCCTCGGCGAGCTCACCCCGAAGTACACCGCCGTCCCGAAGGCGAGCAGGATGAGCAGCAGCAGGATGAACGCCTGGCGCGGGACGGTTCCCAGCGGGCCGAGCCGCACCCGCGGCCGGGTGGCCTTGCCGAAGGAGCTCGCCAGCCGCTCCCGGGCGGACAGCTCCTGGATGCGGGCAGCCCGCACGAACGATTCGTCGAAGACGACGGACCGGAATTCGTCCTCGTTGCCGGAACCGCCCTCGGGCGTACCCTCCGGAGGCTCTCGCGGGTCACCCACACCACCAGGGTAGGCCGACACCAGCGCCGCCACGAGAGTGCGGGCGCACATTCCCGGGAACGCTCGGTGACCACCGCCCCGGGGCGTGCGCCCGCGCCGGGACGGCCCCTAGCCCGCCGGTGCCGTGACCACCAGCGGAGGCTCGGCCGGGGCCTGCCCCGGATCGACCCCGGCGCTGCTGGTGCCGGACTCGGGGCGCCGGGGAGCGCCCGAGGGGCCGCCCACGCCCTGGTAGATCGCCGCGACGGCGATCGCCACCAGGCCCACGCCCATGATCACGGCGAGCACCCAGGCCACCGGCCGGTGCCAGCGCTGCTGGGCCACGTACCGCCCGCGGGAGCGCAGCGGGTCGTAGCCGCGTCGCCACCGCCCCCGGAGCCGGCGGTCGGCCGCCCGGCCCGGCCCCGACCAGGGATCGGGGTAGAGGTGGTCCGCGTCGAGCCCGCTCGGGTACGGACGCAGCTCCAGCGGCAGTCCGTCCCCCGCCGGGACGTCACGGCCCCAGCCCGGGCCCGCGGCGTCCGGCTCGAACCGTGCCTCGGCGGCGGCGAGTTGCCGCTCCTTGGCGGTCGGCTCGTGCACGGCGGCGGACCGGACGAAGGCCTCATCGAAGACCACGGTGGCGAACTCGTCGTCCGCACCACCGTGGTCGGCGCCGTCGGGGTACGGGAAGCCCCCCACATCCTCAGCCACGGATTCAGCGTATTACCGGCCGGGCGATTTGTCTGTGGCTCCCGGCAGTTGGTCCGTCACACGTGTGACGGCCGCCCCTCACCCCTCGTTCAACGACCGTCCGCGTCCCCGCCCACGGTCTGCGTCGCCTCGCCCCGCACGTGCCCGTCACCAGTGACGATGTACTTGGTGCTGGTGAGCTCGGGCAGGCCCATCGGGCCGCGGGCGTGCAGCTTCTGGGTGGAGATGCCGATCTCCGCGCCGAAGCCGAACTCACCGCCGTCGGTGAAGCGGGTGGAGGCGTTGACGGCCACCGTGGTGGAGTCGACCAAGCGGGTGAACCGGCGGGCGGCGGCCTGCGAGGTGGTGACGATCGCCTCGGTGTGGCCGGAGGACCAGCGGCGGATGTGCTCGACGGCGGCGTCCAGCGAGGGCACCACGGCGGCGGCCAGGTCCAGCGAGAGGTACTCGGCGCCCCAGTCCTCGTCGGTGGCCGGCACCACGGTGGCCGGGCCGCCCTCGGCCGCCTTGCGCACCGCCTCGTCGCCGTGCACCGTCACCCCGGCCTCGGCGAGCGCCGCCAGCGCGAGCGGCAGGAAGGCGTCCGCGACGTCCTGGTGGACCAGCAGCGTCTCGGCCGCGTTGCAGACGCTGACCCGCTGCGCCTTGGAGTTCAGCAGGATGCCGACGGCCATCGCCAGGTCCGTCTCGGCGTCCACGTAGACGTGGCAGTTGCCGGTGCCGGTCTCGATCACCGGGACGGTCGAGCCCTCGACCACGGTGCGGATCAGCGAGGCGCCGCCGCGCGGGATCAGCACGTCCACGTAGCCGCGGGCGCGCATCAGCTCCTGCACCGAGTCCCGGCTCTCCCCCGGCACCAGCTGGACCGCGTCGGCGGGCAGCCCGGCGGCCGCCACGGCGTCGCGCACCACGGCGACCAGCGCGGTGTTGGAGCGGTAGGCCGAGGCGGAGCCGCGCAGCAGCACCGCGTTGCCGGACTTGAGGCAGAGCGCGGCGGCGTCCGCGGTGACGTTCGGGCGGGCCTCGTAGATGATGCCCACCACGCCGAGCGGCACCCGGACCTGCCGCACGTCCAGGCCGTTGGGCAGGGTGTAGCCGCGCACCACCTCGCCGACCGGGTCGGGCAGGCCGGCCACGTCGCGCACGTCCGAGGCGATCGCGGCGATCCGCTCGTCGGTCAGGGTCAGCCGGTCGATCACCGACTCGGCGGTGCCGGCCGCCCGGGCCCGCTCCACGTCCTCGGCGTTGGCCGCGACGATCTCGGCGCCGCGGGCCACCAGGGCGTCCGCGACGGCCAGCAACGCGGCGTCCTTCGCGGCCCGCGGCAGCGGGGCGAGCGCGGCGGCGGCCTCCCGGGCTCGGCGCGCTACGGCGAGGACGGGGCTGTCGGCGGGGGCGAGATCGCTGGTCATGCCGCCAAGGGTAGCGACGCCCCCGCCCGGCCCGGACGGCATTTCGCCCGATGAGACGCCGCGCCGACGGTCCCGGCGCGCGAATCCCCGCCCGCCGCGGCCCGCCGGGCGGCTCAGTACGGGTGCACGCCGCCCAGGTGCGGCGGCGGATCGCCGAAGCCCTCCGCCACCCGCTTGTGGTACGTCGCCCGGTCGACCACCTCCAGCCCGACGATCTCCCAGGGCGGCAGCTTCGCGGTGACCTTGTGCTCGCCCCACAGCCGCAGCGCGATGGCCGCCGCGTCGTGCAGGTCCCGGGCCTGCTCCCAGTAGCGGATCTCCGCGTGGTCGGCCGCGTAGCGGGCGGTCAGGAAGAACGAGTGGTCGTGCGCCAGCTGCTCCAGTGAGGCGCGCAGCGAGGACAGCGGGGTGACCTGCCCGGCCACGCTCAGCACCACGTGCCACAGCCGTGCCTGCTCGGGCACGGTGGGCGGCTGGGCCGCCCGGTCGCGTTCGGGCCGCAGCCTGCGCGCCCCGCCGGGCCTCTGCGACGGCGGACCGGCCGGCTCGGCGGGGCCGTCCCCGCGCCCGCCGTCGATGCTGGTCAGCCGCCGGCCCGCCGTCCCTGCGGTCAGCGCTGCCTCGCGCCTGCGTTCCACCGGCGGCCTCCTGTTCGGCGATGTCCTGTCGTCCCCACCGGCCCCGTCGACCCTCGGCCGACCGGTACGGCTGCGCCCCTCGTGGCCCGTGGCCGGGCCGCTCCCGGTACGGAGCGGCCCGCCGTCCGCGCTGCGCCGATCGGCCGGGCGGCCGGTGCCAGACAGGCTCCGGTCCGGTCAGCCGTGCAGAACGACCAGGTCGTCGCGGTGGACGACCTCGCGCTCGTACGCGGCGCCGAACTCCTGGGCCAGGTCGCGGGTGGACCGGCCGAGCAGGCGGGGCAACTCCCTCGCATCAAAGTTGACCAGTCCGCGGGCCACGATGTGGCCGTTTTCGGCAAGAAGGTCCACCGGATCACCCGCGGTGAACTCCCCGTCGACCTTGGTGACCCCGGCGGGCAGCAGCGAGGCGCCGCCGGAGACGACCGCCCGGACGGCACCCTCGTCCAGGTGCAGCGCCCCGCGCGGGCTGCTCGCGTGGGCCAGCCAGAGCATCCGGTCGGAGGTCCGGCTGCCGGTGCGCAGGAAGAGCGTGCCGGTGGGCCGGCCGGCCAGGGCGTCGGCGGCCTGGCTGGCGGCGGTGAGCACCACCGGGATGCCCGCGCCGGTGGCGATCCGGGCCGCCTCGACCTTGGTGACCATGCCGCCGGTGCCGACCCCGGCCTTGCCGGCGCTGCCGATCTCGATGCCGTCGAGGTCCTGCGGGCCGCGCACCTCGGCGATCCGGCTGGTGCCGGGGCGGGACGGGTCGCCGTCGTACAGGCCGTCCACGTCGGAGAGCAGCACCAGCAGGTCGGCCCGGACCAGGTGGGCGACCAGGGCGGCGAGCCGGTCGTTGTCGCCGAACTTGATTTCGGCGGTGGCGACGGTGTCGTTCTCGTTGACGATCGGCATCGCGCCCATCGCCAGCAGCTGGTCCAGGGTGCGGTAGGCGTTGCGGTAGTGGGCGCGCCGGCTGGCGTCCTCGGCGGTGAGCAGCACCTGGCCGACCCTGATCCCGTACCGGGCGAAGGAGGCGGTGTAGCGGGCGACGAGCAGGCCCTGGCCGACGCTGGCGGCGGCCTGCTGGCGGGCCAGGTCCTTGGGCCGCTTGTCCAGGCCGAGCGGGGCGAGGCCGGCGGCGATCGCGCCGGAGGAGACGAGCACGACCTCCGGCGCCCCGGGGCGGGCGCGCAGCTTGGCGAGCGCGTCCACCAGGGCGTCGACGCGGTCGGCGTCCAGGCCGCCGGCCGCCGTGGTCAGGGAGGAGGAGCCGACCTTGACGACGATCCGCCGCGCGGTCAGCACCTCGTCCCGCAGAGAGTCCTCGCTCATCTCGCTGTACGCCCTTCCGGTGTGGTGCGGGTACGGCGGGGCCGGGCCCGGCCGTCACCCCCGCAATCTACGCGATCGGCGCAGGTCGCCCGCGAGCTGTTTCACCGGCTGGACCCGGCCTGGTCACGGGCTCGCCACAGCCCGGTCGGCAATCCGGATGGCTGGTATGGTCCCTGACCGCAAGCCAGATCGGGGGACGGCTTCTTGCCCGCTGGACCCATGTCGTCATCGACCCTTCCTGTCACGACGGGCGGCGCCGCACTGGGCAAAGGCCGGCAACGGTCGCGGCCGCGCGCCCAGGAGAAAAGCGCACCATGCGTTCGTACACCACCAAGCTGACCGTCGCCGCGCTCGCGGCGGCCACCGCCCTGTCGCTCGCGGCCTGCGGGCCGGACAACGCCGACCCCGCCGCTCCGGCGGGCGGCTCGACCGGTGCCGCTCCGGCGCCGACCGGCAGCGCTCCGGGCGCCGCCACCGGGGGTGCCGCCACGGGCGGCGCGGCCGGCGGTTCCACCGCGGCCCCGTCGGGCGCGG
>NZ_JBEXWT010000163.1:0-8848 GCF_040629945.1 Kitasatospora sp. NPDC005856
GAGACGGCCAAGGCCGTGGTGGAGGTCCCCTGCCCCTACGGCGGAGTCGTCACCGCCCGCTACGGCGAGGAGGGCGAGGAGATCGCCGTGGGCGCACCGCTGGTGACAGTCGCCGATGCCAGGTCCGACGGCGAGCGGCCGCTCGTCGGATACGGCGTGACGGATGCCGCCAAGGGCGCGCGGCGGCGCCGGGTGGGGGTGTCGACCCCGGCCCCTGAGCCCGAACCGATGGAACCTGCCCCGGCCGTGGTCGCCGTGGTCTCGCCGCTGGTGCGGCGGCTGGCCCGGGAGAACGGCATCGAGCTGACCGCCGTGACCGGCAGCGGCCCGGACGGCCTGATCATGCGCGCCGACGTCGAGCGGGCCACCTCGGCGACCGTCGCTCCGGCAGCGGTGGCGGCCGCCGAGGACGTCGTCCCGCTGCGCGGCCTGCGCAAGGCGGTGGCAGAGAAGCTCACCCTCAGCCACCACGAGATCCCCGCCGCCACGTGCTGGGTGGACGCCGACGCCACCGGCCTGATGGAGCTGCGGCAGCAGCTGAACCTCGCCGCCCGCCCCAGGATCAGCGTGCTGGCCCTGCTGGCGCGCATCTGCACCGTCGCGCTGACCCGCTACCCCGAGCTCAACGCCAGCGTGGTGGCCGACGGCATCCGCCGACACTCCGCCGTGCACCTGGGCTTCGCCGCGCAGGGCGAACGCGGCCTGGTGGTCCCGGTGGTCAGGGACGCGCAGTTGCTCGGGCTGGAGCGACTCGGCGAGGAACTGGCCCGACTGACGGAGTCCGCGCGGGCCGGCTCGCTCACTCCGGCGGAGCTGACCGGCGGCACCTTCACGCTCAACAACTACGGCGTCTTCGGCGTCGACGGCTCCACCCCGCTCATCAACCACCCCGAGGCGGCGATGCTCGGCGTCGGCCGGATCACCCCCAAGCCCTGGGTGCACGACGGGCAGTTGGCGGTCCGCCAGGTCACCCAGCTGTCCTTGACCTTCGACCACCGCGTCTGCGACGGCGGCACGGCCGGCGGGTTCCTGCGCCTGGTCGCCGACCTGGTCGAGCAACCCGCCCTGCTGCTGCGGCATTGACCGGCGCCCCCGCCCGGGGGAGCCGGTCCGCTCACTCCAGTCGGCGTACGGCCCAGAGTCCGAGACCGGCGAGCCCGCCGGCGAGGGCGAGGAAGATCGCAGCTTCGAACCACTGGAACCTCCAGTAGCGGTCGGCGGGTTGATAGGTCTCCGCCTGCTGGAGACCCGCCTCGGCGACACAGGCCGTGAACTGCGCCTGCCCGGCCGCCAGACAGGACTCCGCCCCCTGGTACGCCCGGCCCGCCGGGTCGACGGCCGGGTCCTTGGACAGGACCCAGGAGTCGGGGTGGGAGAGGCCCACGTAGAGGCGGCTGTCGCTGCCGCTGCCCCTCACCTCGATGCTGCTCGCGGCGGCGAGGGTGCCGGCGTCGAGCGCCACGGTGCTGCGGGCCGGCGGCATCAGGACCGGACGGACCGCCAGCGGCATGACGATCTGCACGGCGGCGAAGACGGCGAGCGTCACGGCCATGGCCGGCACGGTACGGCGGATCAGCACACCGCTGACGACGCCGAGGGCCACGGCGAAGGCGGCATAGCCGATGGGGACCACACCGCGGGCGGCGAACGCCTCCGGTGTGAACCGGTCCGCGTGGGCGTGGTCGAGCGGGCCCGCCCACCACGTCACCAGCAGGGAGAGCAGGCCGCTGGCGGCCATGCCGGCCGCAGCGACCGAGCCGAGCTTGACGACGAGCCAGCGGGTCCGGGGCACGCTCTGGCTCCACGCCAGTTGGTAGGTACCGGTCTCCAGCTCGCGGGTGACCAAGGGAGCGCCCCAGAAGGCGCCGATCAGACCGGGAACCGCGATCAGCACGGCGCTGACGTAGGTCTCCAGAAGGCCGTACTGCGACCCGAACGCGGCCAGCGCGGTTCCGCAGCCGCCATGGGCCCGGCAACCGGCGAGGGTGTCGTCATAGGAGTGCCGCAGCTGCACCCCGGTGATCGCAAGGGTGATGGCGACCGCGCCGAGGGCGGCGAAGGCCACCACGATCTGGGAGCGGTGCTGACGCCAGGTCAGCCAGATCATCGCGCTGCCTCCGAGAGGATTCCATGGCCGGGTTCGGTGGCTGCCTGGGCCATGTAGGTGAGGACCAGGTCCTCCAGGCTCAGCTCGCCCACACTGCAGTTCGAGTCGTCGATCGGGGTGTCGGTCCGCACGATGAAGGTGCTCTGCCGGTCGGTGTGGTCGGCCTGGATGACCTCCACCCCCGTCGGAAGGGTTCCGGGATCGCGCCGGGGGCCGGTGATCCGGACGTGCGTGGCGAGCAGCTCGTCGACCTCGCCCGCGAGCCGGACCCGGGAGCCGGCCAGCACGACGAGGTAGTCGCAGACCCGTTCCAGGTCGGCGACCAGGTGTGAGGAGAGCACCACGCCGGCGGAGTGCTCGGCGACGTACTCCATCAGGTTCCGCAGGAACGTGCGCCGGGCCAGCGGGTCCAGGCTGGCCACCGGCTCGTCGAGGATCAGCAGCTCGGGCAGCTTGGCGACGGCCAGCGCCAACGCGAGTTGGGCGCGCTGGCCACCGGAGAGCGTGCCGGCCCGCTGGGCCGGATTCAGGCCCAGCTGCCGAATCCGGCGTTCCGCCAGGCCGTGGTCCCAGCTCGGATTGAGGCGCGCTCCCAGGCGCAGGTGGTCGGCGACGGACAGCCGGGCGTAGACGGGCGTGTCCTGGGCGACGTAGCCCACCTTCGCCAGCTGCGCCGCGTCGGCCGCAGGAGACTCGCCGAGGACCTTGATGGTTCCCGAGGTCGGTGCCACCAGTCCGCAGGCCATTTTCAGCAGGGTGGTCTTCCCGGCGCCGTTGGCGCCGACCAAGCCGACCACGCGACCCGCCGGAACGCTTAACGTGCAGTCGCTCAGCGCCTCGTGGCGCCCGTACAGCTTGCTCAACCCGCTGGCTTCCAGCATGGCGGTCATGGTTCCTACTTACTGGTGGTTCGAAAGGTGGTCGTGAACAAGGCCTCGATGCTCTCCTCGTCCAGGCCGGCTCTCCGGGCCTTGGCGAGCCATTCGCGCAGGTCTTCCCGCAGCGGCTCGTGCGCGGCCAGAGAAGCGTCGCTGAGTGTCCTGGTCACGAAGGTGCCCTTCCCGGGGCGGGGCGCGACCAGGCCCTCGTGCTCAAGCTCCCGGTACGCCTTGAGCACGGTGTTGGGGTTGATCGCCACCTTGGCCACGACGTCCTTGACCGTGGGCAGCTGGTCACCCTCGGCCAGCACGCCCAGGCGCAGCGCCTGGCGCACCTGCTGAACCAGCTGCATGTACGGCGCGACGCCCGAACGCGCACTCAGGTGGAACTCGATCACCATCATCTCTCTTCATCTAGGTTCCTAGGCTATCCATTCAATCCGGCCCAGGAAACCGAACGCCACAGTGCCCGGACCGGGCATCCCGGGTCCGGGCACTGCGGCGGTGGTACGACGTCTCGTCAGCCCTCCGGCCCCAGCCAGTCGGAGACCGCCGACCACACCGCCGCCAGCATGTCGGGCCGGATCATGTCGGAGTGCGTGCACGGCAGTTGGACCGCCGTGATCTCCCCGGACACGAAGGGCTTCCAGTTGTCGGCGGTCGGCGCGCCGTCGGGTCGGCCCTCCGCCGCGACGAGCACCAGCGCGTCCCCGTCGAACCGGCCGGGGGCGTGCTCCTGCCGGAGCAGGCTGTTGTTGACGAAGACCTGCGCCAGGCGCCGAAACTCCTCGTCCGAGATCGCGCCGAGCGCCTGGCCCGCCTCGCGACGCATCCGCTCCATGACCGGGGCCAGCTTCCCGTCGTCCTCGAGGACGCCGGCGTCGACGGACCGCCGGTCCCGGTCGGCGGACTCACCGTCCGGACGGGGCGGCGCAGGATAGGCGTCCATGATCACCAGGGCCGCCACCTCTTCACCGGCGGCCCGCAGCTGGACGGCGATCTCGTGCACCGGGATCCCGCCGAACGACCAGCCCAGCAGGTGATACGGACCGGTCGGCTGCACGGTGCGGATCTGCGCGGCGTAGTCCGCCGCCATCTCCCGGACCGAGCGCGCGTACTCGCCCGCGCCGTCGACACCGCGGGCCTGCAAGCCGTAGAGCGGGACGTCCTCCGGGACGAAGCGGGCCAGCGGCATGTAGGACCAGCTCAGCCCGCCGCCGGGGTGGACGCAGAAGAACGGCGGCCGGCTCCCCCGGGTGCGGATCGGCAGCAGCACGCCCATCGCGTCCTGCACCGAGGCCAGACTCATCCCGTTCATCAGCCCGCCGACGGTCGGGGTGGCCAACAGGTTCCGTACCGAGACCGTCACTCCGCGCGCCTCCAGCCGCGCCACCAGCGTGACCGCGAGGAGCGAGTGCCCGCCGAGCCGGAAGAAGTCGTCCTCGACCCCGACCGACGCCACGCCGAGCACCGCGGCGAACTCCTCGCACAGCACGGCCTCGAGTGCGGTGGCGGGCCCGCGGCCCACCGCCGCGGCGGCGACCGCGGTGTACGCGGGCGCGGGCAGGGCGCGGCGGTCCAGCTTGCCGTTCGACGTCAACGGCAGTGCCTCCAGCGCCACCACCGCTGACGGCACCATGTAGTCCGGCAGCCGCTCGGCGGCCAGGCCGCGCACGGCGCCGGCCAGCGCCTCGCCGGCCCCACCCACCGCGGCG
Organism: Kitasatospora sp. NPDC005856; assembly: GCF_040629945.1. Lineage (NCBI taxonomy): Bacteria > Bacillati > Actinomycetota > Actinomycetes > Kitasatosporales > Streptomycetaceae > Kitasatospora > Kitasatospora sp. NPDC005856. Next base: position 4,701 of record NZ_JBEXWT010000163.1, read on the forward strand.
CTGCCGTCGGCGGGGACGACATAGCCGACCAGGCGCTTGTCGCCGGGGGTGTCCTCACGCACCACGACGGCCGCCTGAGCGACCTCCGGGTGCTCGACCAGCACCGACTGGACCTCACCCGGCTCGATCCGGAACCCGCGGATCTTCACCTGGTCGTCCGCCCGGCCGGAGTACAGCAGCCGCCCGTCGGCCGTCCAGCGCGCCCGGTCTCCGGTGCGGTACATCTTCGAGCCCGCGGCCCCGAAGGAGTCAGCCACGAACCGCTGCGCGGTCAGCCCCGGCCGGCCCAGGTACCCGCGGGCCACTCCGGCCCCCGCGACGTACAGCTCGCCGACCACGCCGGGGGCGACCGGCCGCAGGAACTCGTCCAGCACGTACACCCGGGTGTTGGCGTTGGGCCGGCCGATGCTCGGCTCGTCCCCCGGTGCCAGCGGACCGGCCATCGTCGCACAGACCGTGATCTCGGTCGGGCCGTACGCGTTGACGAACCGTCGGCCCGGCGCCCACTTCGCCACCAGCTCCGGCCCCAGCGCCTCGCCGCCCGAGAACAGCGTCGTCACCGGTTCCAGAGCCGACGCGTCGAGCACCCCCAGCACCGCAGGCGGCAGCAACAGATGCGTCACCCCGTGCCGCGCCACCACCTGCTCCAGCCCCGCGCCCGGCAGCAGCCGGTCGGACGGCGCCACCACCAGGCAGGCGCCCGACCACAGCGCCATCAGGAGCTCCCAGGTCGCCGCGTCGAAGCCCACCGACGCGAACTGCAGCACCCGGTCGCCCGGGCCCGTGTTCCAGCCGTCGACCGTCAGCAGGTTCACCGCACCGGCATGGGTGACGGCGACGCCCTTGGGCACACCCGTCGAACCGGAGGTGTAGATCACATACGCGGGATGCTCCGGCGACAGCGCTCCGGTCGACACCCTGCCGTCCGGTACAGCCCACTCGGCCACCACCGACGGCTCGTCGACCAGCAGCACCGGCACGTCCGACTCCGGCAGCACCGAGGCACTCGCCGTCGACGACAGCACCAACGCCACGTTCGCGTCCCGGAGCACATAGGCGATCCGGTCGGCCGGATAGCCGGGATCCACCGGCAGGTAGGCGCCGCCCGCCTTGAGCACCGCCAGCAGCGACACCACCAGGTCGGCACCGCGCCCCATGCAGACGGCGACCACCGACTCCGGTCCGACGCCCCGGCCCGCCAGCAGCCTCGCCAACCGGCTCGCCCGGCCGTCCAGTTCGGCGTACGACAGCTCGACGCCGTCACCCGCCACCGCCACCGCCTGCGGGGTGCGCGCCACCTGCGCCTCGAACAGCTCCGGCAGGGTCCCGGCCGACACGTCGGTCGCGGTGTCGTTCCACTCCGTCAGCAGCCGCTGCCGCTCACCCCCACCGAGCACGTCCACCGCGCTCAGCGGTAGCCGCGGGTCGGCGGCCACCGCCGTCAGCACCCGCACCCAGCGTTCGGCGAGCCGCTCCACCGAGGCCCGGTCGAACAGGTCCGCCGCGCCGTTGAGCGCACCGCGCAGACCCGCCGGACGGCCCTCGGCGTCCAGGGCCTCGCCGACCGACACGTCCAGATCGAACTTCGCCGTCGACATCCCGACCGGCAGGTCCGCCGCCACTCCCCGCGACCGCAGACCCGGCAGACTCGCCGTGGCCCGCGCCGTGTTCTGCACCGTCAGCATCGTCTGGAACAGCGGGTGGCGCGCCAGCGACCGGGCCGGGGCCAACTCCTCCACCAGCAGCTCGAACGGCACGTCCTGGTGGGCGAACGCCCCCAGGCCCGCCTCCCGCACCCGGGAGAGCGCCTGCGCGAAGCTCGGGTCCCCGGACAGGTCGGTGCGCATCACCAGCGTGTTGACGAAGAACCCGACCAGGTCGTCCAGCGCCTCGTCGGTCCGCCCGGCCACCGCCACGCCGATCGGGATGTCCGTGCCCGCGCCCAGGCGCGAGAACAGCACCGCGAGCGCGGCCTGCAGCACCATGAACAGCGTCACGCCCTCGGCCCGCGCCAGCTCCACCAGCTTCTGGTGCACCTCCGCGGGGACCTCCAGCGGCACACCGTGCCCCCGGTAGCTCGCCACCGGCGGACGCGGGCGGTCGAACGGAAGCTCAAGCTCCTCGGGTATGCCGGCCAGCGCCTCGCGCCAGTGGGCGACCTGGCGGGAGAGCAGGCTCTCCGGGTCGTCCGTCTCGCCGAGCAGCTCGCGCTGCCAGAGGGCGTAGTCCGCGTACTGCACCGGCAGCGGCTCCCACTCGGGCGCCCGGCCCTCCAGTCGCGCCGCGTAGGCGGTAGCGATGTCCCGGGCCAGCGGACCCCTCGACCACGCATCGCCTGCGATGTGGTGGAGGACCAGGACGAGCACGCACTCGTCCGGACCACTGGTGAACAGCCAGGCCCGGAACGGAACCTCAGCCGACAGGTCGAAGGCGTACTCGGAGGCCCCTCGTACGGCGTCGGCCAGGTCCGCCGGGTCCGTTTCGACCACCTGCAGTACCCACGCCAGACGGTCGGTCTCCACCACCTGCTGACGGGGGTGACCGTCCTCGGCCGGGAACACCGTCCGCAGCACCTCGTGGCGGGCGAGCACATCGCGCAGCGCCGCGCCCAGCGCTGCGTCGTCCATCGCGCCGGACAGCCGCATCGCGATCGGGATGTTGTAGGTCGCGCTCGGGCCCTCCAGCTGGCCGATGAACCACAGCCGACGCTGGGCGAACGACAGCGGGATCCGCTCGGGGCGCACGCCGACGACCAGCGCGGTCCGGGCCCGGCCCGCATCCGGGAGCCGGCCGGCGAGGCCGGCCGCCGTGGGCGTCTCGAACAGCGCCCGCAGCGGCAGCTCCGCGCCCAGCGCCGTGCGGATCCGGCTGACCAGCCGCATCGCCAGCAGCGAGTGGCCGCCCAGGGCGAAGAAGTCGTCGTCGACGCCGACCTTCTCCAGCCCGAGGACCTGCGCGAACGCGTCGCACAGGGCCCGCTCCTGGGGCGTGACCGGCTCCCGGCCCGCGCCCGCCGTGTGGGTCGGGGCGGGCAGGGCACGGCGGTCGAGCTTGCCGTTGCCGGTCAACGGCAGCACGTCCAGCACGACGACCGCCGACGGCACCATGTGCCCGGGCAGCCGCTCGCCGACGAACGCACGCACCGACTCCGGCAGCCCGGCCTCGTCCGCGACTGCGACGACATACGCCACCAGACGCACGTCACCCGGCACGTCCTCGCGAGTGACCACAGCGGCCTGGGCGACCGCCGGGTGCCCGGCGATCACGGCCTGGACCTCACCCGGCTCCACCCGGAAGCCACGCACCTTCACCTGGTCGTCCGCGCGGCCCAGGAACACCACCTGGCCATCCGCCGTCCAACGCGCCCGGTCACCCGTGCGGTAAAGGCGCCCGCCGGTGAAGGGGTCCGCCACGAACCGCTCGGCGGTCAGACCCGGCCGGCGCACGTAACCCCGCGCCAGACCCGCACCCGCGATGTACAACTCACCCACCACACCCGGCGCCACCGGGCACAAACGGTCATCCAGCACATACAGGCGGGTGTTCGCGATCGGACGGCCGATCGGCACCACACCGGTAGCCGTCAGCTCCGAGGTCAACCGGGTCGTCGCCACACCGATCGTCGCCTCGGTCGGACCGTAGTGATTGAACACCCCACACCCACCGGCCGCCGCCAGAACCTCGCCCACCAGGGCGGGAGAAGCGGCCTCGCCACCGAACACCAGCGACCGCGCCGGCAGCACCTGCCCCGCACCACCGGCCGCCGCCAGAGCCCCCAGATGCGACGGCACCGCCTTCACGAAATCAATCCGGTGCTCCGCCAGATAACCGGCCACCGCCGACGGATCGGTCACCGCGTCCGCGTCCAGGACGTGCAGCTCGCCGCCAGTGGCCAGGCTCGCGAACACCACCGTGTTACCCAGGTCCGTCGCCTGCGCCTGCAACAACGCGTACCGGCCAGCACCAAAGCCCACCCGCTCGGGCGCCGAGGCGACGTAGTTCGCCAGACCGCCGTGCGTCACCGCCACACCCTTCGGCGTGCCGGTCGAGCCGGAGGTGTAGATCACGTACGCCAGCGCGCCCGGCTCCACCGACACCCCGGGCGCCGTCGTAGCGGCCATCGCCAGGTGCGCCGACACCGCCGGATC
>NZ_JBEXWT010000164.1:0-8453 GCF_040629945.1 Kitasatospora sp. NPDC005856
CCGACCCTCGCCAGGATGACGGTCCGATCGACGGCGAGGGCTGCGGAATCGATGGACACCGCCGGGTGTCCGGCCAATTCCATCTGCCGGGCCGGCTTCCCACGGCGCCTGGCCGGCCGTTCCCGAACTCCCATGCCTCCGGGAGGAAACGGCAGCCGGACCAGTCCCGGGTCCCTCCACGCCCCGTGAGGGTGGGCCCCGGGACTGGTCCATACGTGCCGAAGATCTCTACTGGCCGGTCGTGTCCGCCAAGTCCTTGACCCAGACGGGCAGCTTGTCGGCTTCGCCGGTCGTCGAGGAGCAGGCCGGTCGACCACTGCTCGGCCCCACTGCTCCCCTGGGCGACGGATAGGCTGCGGCTCACCCTTGAGATCGTCAAGCGGGCCGGCGATGTCTCCGGCTTCGTGGTGCTGCCAAGGCGCTGGGTGGTGGAGAGGACGCTGAGCTGGTTGATGCGCTCGCGCCGCCTGGTGCGCGACTACGAGACACTGCTCGCCGTCCATGAGCAGATGGTGCTGTGGTCGATGACGATGCTCATGATGCGGCGGCTGGCCCGGCGGCGAGCGTGAACTTGCCCGGGGCGGGCTCGTCGGCCCAGCCCCGGTCCGCCAGCCGCTTCATCTTCGACCGGACCCCTTCCACGCTGGCCGGGGACCGCTCCAATCCGAGTGCGGCAGCGATCTCCTGACATGTCATCGCCGCGTTCCGGCCGGTCCCTCGCTCGGCGAGCGTGGCGAGGACGCGCTGGTAGTCCGGAGCGAGCACGTCCACCGACAGCGCGGGACGCCACACCGGCACGACCGAGCCCGCACGAGCAGCCCTCGGCGCGGGGACCTCGGCGGGCGATTCCGGGACGGGCTCCGATGCGGAAGGCTCACCAGCTCCCGAGCCGGCCTCGCCTGCCTGCGGGGGCCGCGGCATCGACAGGACCTCACCGACGCGCTGCCGGGCGATCAGCCACTCGCGCCAGGCCGTCTCCGCTTCCGCGAGCTCGGCGAGCACCCGGTCGGCCACCTCCCGAAGCTCTTCCACGCGCTCCCGCGCGGCCAGTTCCCGCTCCTCCAGAAGACCCACGACCGACGCCATCCCGGCACCTCCACCAGCGAGACAACCCAATGGCCCGAGCATGCCTCGCCCATGCCGACATCATGCCTGAGCTGCGGAAATACGCTGATCAAGTTCGGTACGACAACGGCTTCTGAATAACAACAACATGGAGGAAGTCGCCGTCTATGTGGGCCTGGTGTGGCGTCTGACGGCCGGCCTGGACCGCTATGTGATCCCGACGTACTACTGCGACGACGCCGAGCGTTTCCTGAAGCAAACGCCGATGCTGGTCAGCTGGGAGTATGAGGTCGACGCCAAAGCGCCGACCGCCACCACACGGAACAAGGGCTTCGTGCCTGGTCGTACGGCAAAGCCCCTTCGGGCGGAGCCGACCGCCGCGGAGCTGGACAACGCCGGTCGTGCGGGCTTGTTCCGGTTGTCCACGCCTCGCGACCTGGTATCCGCGCTGCACGCGGTGATATTCGACGCCTCGTCGGAGACGATGGTGTTCGCAGTCGCCCCCGGACCGGAACGTCTCCAGCGTCTGGTGAACGCGTTGAGCGGCCCAACTCCCCCTACTCTGGCCGACGTCCTTGAGGAAGAAGGGGTGTTCGTGGACCTGACGATCGGTTTGGATTTCGACTATCACGACTCGGTCGTGGTGGCGTCGCGCGCCGATCTGCGGCACCGGGTCGATGACCTGGCTGCTGACTATGCGCGCAGGATCTCGGCATATGAACTACGCCTGGACAAACTCGCAAGTGTTCCGGACTTCCTCCAGGCGATGCCGGAGCTTGCCGGTGTGCTCTTGGACGTTCCCTGAGCCTTCGATCACTCCATCGAGACCCCCGTTCGATCGGCAAGCCGCTTGATCGGTACGACAACAGCTTCTCACCTTGATTTTTAAGCTGCCGCTGCGATCTTGGCGCGGTGGGCTTCGAGTGTGGGTTCGCGTTTGACGGTCTTCCCGACGTCATAGCGGGGCGTCGGCCTGCGATTCTTCGTGCCGGGTGGGCGTCCTGGGCCGGGTCGTGTCGGTTGTGGCACGGCTGCCGGGCAGGGCGTCTTCGCGCGGATGTTGCGGAACCCGCGTCGGACCCCGGGCGGGCGTGAGCCTGTTCGGCGGCGCGGGCTTCTCCCATGGGTGGCGCAGGTCCTCGGCGAGGGGCCGGGCGAGGCGGATCTGGGTGTGCGCGACGATGATCAGCCAGGTCCACAAGTCCGCGGTGTCGGGCCGGCGGATCTTCGGAGCGGTCCATCCGAGCGTCTGCTTGATCAGCCCGAAGGTGTGTTCAAGATCGAACCTGCGCAGGAACGTGCGCCAGATCCGGTCCAGATGCACGGTGTCGATGCCGGTGGCCGAGGACCACAGCCACAGCGGCTTCGCGTCCCTCTCTCCAGGCAGGTGTGCGACCTTCAGGCGGATCAACGTGCCGTGGATCAACGGGATTTCGCCCTCGTGGTCAAGCCACGGACCGCGCTTTTGCAGGCGCTGGTGCATCCGGTCCCACGCACGGGCCTCCGCCTTTCCGTAGCGGGTGGTGTCCGTGGTCGTGGTGGTCTCGGGCTCGTGCCAGCTGTCGGGCTTGGCGAAGGTGAAGACGCCGCCGTGCCGGCGCGGGCGCCCGCCCCTGGGGCCGGAGCGGGCCTCACCCGGGTCGCGGAGCATGACCCGGTCCGAACGCAGTCGGCCGATCACCTCGACCGGCATGTCCGCGAGCACGTGGGCCAGGCGGGTCACGTCGTAGCCGGCGTCCATCACGATGAGGATGTCCGGATCGCCCCGGTGCCAGTGGCCCGCCGCGACGATGCGGTCGACGACCTCGCGCAGTTGGGCCGCGGTGACGGCGGTCGCGTCGTCGGCCGGTCCCAGCCGGATCGCGTCCAGCAGCCCGACCCAGGAGGTACGCCCGGACTCCAGAGCCGCGACGAAGGAGTACGGCCAGCCGGGGATGAACTGATCCGCGCTTCGGCCGCGGCCGTAGGCATGGCAGAACAGGCGCCCGTCGCTGGTCGGGGCGTCGGGCCGCAGCCAGTTGGAAACGTCCACGGCCGGACCGATGCGCCCGTCCGCGAGCCGTGGCAGCGGCAGGCCGGCCACGGTGCGACGCAGCCGCGTCGGCTCCAACCAGCCCCGGTCCAGCGCCTGGTACATCGCACCGTGCCCTCGCCGGTGTTCAAGGGCGAGCGACAACTCGACCAGCGTCTTCACCGGCCCGTCCACGCACAGCACCGCGTCCGTCAGCTCGAAGAGCCCGTCGGCGCGGGTGTACAGACAGTCGTAGAAATCAACCCGAAAGCGGGACAACGCGTCCAACGCCTCGCCTGCAGGCGGTTCGAGGGGGAGACTCATACGCAGCGGCCGTTCTCTCGTGCTTCGTGACTCGACATCTCGAAGCGTGGAGATCGGCCGCCTCCGCTGTCTCGGGAAGAAGCGCAGATCAGCAGGTCGAGTGACCGACGAGGTAAAACGCCAAGCTCACCCGCGGATGCCGTTCGTGGTCACCCGCAGCTCCGCAGGGAAGGAGTGTATGAAGATAAGTTCACCCCAGCCTGCACCACAGAGCGCCTGGGGTCAGCCTTGTCGAGCGCGAGAACCTGATGCCCTCACTCGCCCAATCGTTGGGGTCCGCGCTGTACTTCATCCGTTGCACGGCGCTGGGCCGGCTGCCCGCACGTGGGACCGCGGCTGTGGAGTCCCCCGGTACCACACTTCCCGCGATAGACGTGGTGAATGAGTGCAAGTAAGGCCGCTTTGGCGAACCGACGCAGTCGGGCGTCGACGACGACGACGGGGATTTCGGCCGACAGGTCTAACGCGGACCGGACATCCATGACCGAGGGAACCGCTGTTCCTGGAAAGACGTTGACAGCGACTAGGTACGGCAGGCCCCGCTCAGACAACGCCACGACGGCTTCCTGGCCGGCGTTCATCCTGCGAGCGTCCACCAGAGCAATCGCGCCGACCGCGCCTTCACACAGGTCGTCCCACAAGGAGGTTGCCCGGTCCTTTTCGCAGATGCAGAACAGAAACAGCAGCGTCTCCTCGTCGATCGCGGTCCTCCCGAAGTCCACAGCGACAGAGTGCCGGGCCGGTCGAACGAATTCCGCCGAGCCTGGAGGTTGCTCCCCGGCCCGAGGCACCGTCTCCTTCAGCACCATTGGGCGGACGTCACTCACCGAATCGATCAGAGCCGTCTTGCCGACACCGGTGCCGCCCACGACGAGCACCGTCACAGCCCTGGTGAATGAACTGGTCGATGGCTCACTGGCTCCTGAGCCGTACGTCGCTTTCCTATCGAGGAAATCCATGCACCATCTCCAGTGGGATAGATCAGCGTCCTCAAACCACAAACCCGGGCCTCATGCAGTGCCTCCCCCAATCCCTGGCCCGACCTGTGCGAAGTCAGGGAACGCCAGGAGCGGGAGAGCCACTCGGGCGCAGAGCAGAACTAGTCTGCGAGGGGGCTGCCGACGCGATCGTCACAAGATCGGGCCGGCAGCCCCACTCTCCTCACCCGGGTTCCGGGACACCCGTTGGACGAGGTGTGATCACCTTCTCGAATGCCGTCGGCAATCGCAGCATCGGATGAACACGGATCAGCACCCCTCAGACTCGGATCCTCTGTTGCTAACGGGGAGCAGAGCTGGGCAACCGGAAGCGCGAGCCCTGCGGATCGCTCTGAAGCGATGAGAGGCCATCCGCACCGGTTTGAGTTCGGGACAACTTGAAGACGGAGCGCCCACCGACGGCAGTCGTGCCAGTGATGTCAGAACAGCTGTGAGGCAGTCCCGACCACGTCTGGCTCTCGTCGGCCGACGGTCCGGGCGTCCGCGGGGCGATGGTACGGCGCACTGGACCGGGACTGGCTCGAGCCGGCCCGAGTGCGCCGCGCGCTGGCCGCCCTTCCGATCCATGAAATGTCTTCTTAAGGTCGTCGGCAAGGCGGCGGGCTGCCTCGGTCTCGATGGGGCCGCGCGGTTCGATCTCCTCGCCGCCGAGGCCGGCGGCCATGAGGCGGATCATCCCGACCTTGATCATCGCCTCGGTGTGCGCGGTCTTGCGCTCATAGTCGCGCGCCAACCATCTGCACCGTCCCAGCCAGGAGAATGTCTGCTCGACCACCCACCTGCGGGACAGCGCCTGAAAGCCTTTCACATCGGCGTTGCGGGGCACCGCGACGATCTCCAGGTCCTCGCTCTCGGCCGCCCAGCCGATGAGCCCGGCATCGATCGCGTTGACGTAGCCCCCGTCCGCCCCGGATGCCGGCGAGGACCAGCTTCGCCCCGGCGCACTCCTGGACCGAGGCCGAGTGCACGACCGCCCGCAGCACGAGCCCGCCGGTGTCCACGAGCAGGTGCCGCTTGCGACCCCGAACGCGCTTGCCCGCGTCGTAACCGATCGCCTGACCGCCCTGACGACTGCGCACGGACTGCGAGTCCAGCACGGCGGCCGACGGCTGCGGATCCCGCCCGTCGGCCACCCGAACCCGCTCGCGCAGCGCATCGTGAACCCGCTCCCAGGTGCCGCCCGCCGCCCAGACCCGGAACCAGCGGTACGCCACGTCCCGCGGCACGAGGTCGTGCGGCACCAGCCTGCACGCACAACCCGTGGCCAGCACGTACAGCACGGTGTCCACGACGGGCCGGCGCGGGAACTTCAACGGCCGCCCGCCCCGACGCGGATCCCGCACCGGCAGCAGCGGCTCGACCACCGACCACTGGGCATCCGTCAGTGACGACGCCGATCAGCGCGATCAGCAGGGATTCCAGCCGGACCATCCGGCGGACACCGAGGCGGTCCAGGCCGATCGCCCGCAGCATCCCGAATTCGCGCTTGCGGCGCCGGTGCGGTGCCCGGCGCCGGCGGTCAGTCGGTCTTGATGCTCTCCAGGATGTCCAGCCCAGCTGCCCGGCGGGCCGGCCAGATCGCGGCGACCAGGCCGACCACCCCGGCCAGGGCGAGGAAGAGCAGCAGTTGCCCGTACGGGAACACGGTGGTCATGCCCGGCATCCTGGACATCGCTGTGCTGTTGATCGCCCAGGCGATCAAGCAGCCGAGCAGCAGGCCGATGCCGGCGCCGAAGAGTGAGATCACCATGGACTCCAGGTGGACCATCCGCTTGATGCCCCGGCGGTCCAGGCCGATCGCCCGCAGCATCCCGATCTCGCGCTTACGCTCGAAGATAGACATCGCCAGCGTGTTGATCACACCGAGGATCGCGACCAGCACGGACATCGCCAGCAGGCCGTACATCAGGTTCAGCACGAAGGTGATGGTCTGGCTGAAGTCGTCCCGGACGTCCTGCTTCGACTTGACCTCGATCACCGGGTTGGCGCCGGTGGCGTCCTTGAGCGCCTGCTTCAGCGAGTCGGTGGCACCGTCGGTGCCCTTGACCAGGATCTCCTTGGTCTGCGGATCGGGCTCGTGCTTGACGATCTCGCTGTTGGCCAACACGACCGAGCCGAGCATGCCGCCCTTCTCGTAGACGCCGCCGACGGTGATCTGGCCGGTGGAGTCGTCCGGGTAGGTGACGGTCAGGGTGGAGCCGACGGTGACGTTGTTCTTCTTGGCCACGTCCGTGTCGACCAGGATCTGGCCTTGGGCGAAGCCGGCGGTCGAGCCGCTGGTGAGCTTGACCGAGACCAGCTTGTCGAAGCTGTCCGCGTTCAAACCGTTGATCGCCTTGGTCGTGCCGTTCAGTTCCCAGCGGACGGTGGTGAGCGGCGAGGAGGCGGTCACACCGGCGGTCTTGGCGACCTCGGCCGGGACCTTCGGCGACAGGCTCATGTGGTTCGCGGTCGAGACCAGGTAGTCGGCCTTCATGGAGCTGGTGATGTCCCGGTCGAGGGCGTCGCCGACCGAGGTGCCGATCACCGTCAGACCGCTGACCAGGGTCAGGCCGATGGTGACGGCGGCCGCGGTGGCCGCCGTCCGGCGCGGGTTGCGCACCGCGTTCTGCCGGGCGAGCTTGCCGGGCGTGCCGGCCAGCTTGCCGAGGACCGGGCCGATCAGGGCGATCACCGGGCGGGAGAGCAGCGGCAGCAGGATGAAGACGCCGATCAGGGTCGGGAAGGCGCCCAGGGCGACCGGGAGCCGGCCGGAGTCGTTGCCGGTGGAGGCGCCGGAACCGATCAGCGCCAGGCCGCCGGCCGCGAACAGCGAGCCGATCGTGTTGCGGACCACCAGGCTCTTCTGGCCGGTCGGCTGGTCGCCGCTGCTCATCGCGGCCACCGGGGCGATCCGGGAGGCGCGCACGGCCGGCAGCAGGGCCGACAGGACGGTAACGAGGACACCGACCACCAGGGTGACCGCCACGGTCATCGGCTTGATCACCAGCGGGCTAGTGGGCAGTCCGTCGTTCAGCGAGTGGATCAGGGACTGCAGCCCGGCGCCGATCCCGACGCCGACCAGCAGGCCGGCCGCGGCCGAGAGAGCGCCGGTCACCAGGGCCTCGACCAGCACCGAACGGGTGACCTGCTTGCGGCTGGCACCGATTGCCCGCAGCATGGCGAGCTCCCTGGTGCGCTGGGCTACCAGCATGGTGTAGGTGTTGGCGATGATGAACGTGCCGACGAAGAGCGAGATCCCGGCGAACGCGAGCAACATGGTGCGCATGCTCTCCGTGACGCCGGTGATCATCTTCTGCTCGTGCTCCTTGAGTTGCTGACCGGTCTCGGCGTCGATCGGCTGACCGGCCGGGAGCTTCGACTGCGCCTGGGCGAGCAGGGCCGCCTCGGTGGTGCCGGGCTTGGCGGCCAGCACGACGCTGCTGTAGCGGCCCGGCTCCAGCAGGATTTGCTGGGCGGTGGCCCGGTCGAACAGGGTGAGGGTGCCGCCGGAGTTCACCACCGGGTCGTCGGTGGTGAAGACGCCGGTGAGCTTCGCCTCGATCACCGGCCCGTTGGCGGCCACCCGGACGGTGTCGCCGACCCGGTAGCCCGCCTTGTCGGCGGTCCTGCGGTCGAGGGCGACCTCCTTGTCGTTCTGCGGGCCCTGGCCCTCGACCATCGGGTAGCGGGCGTCCCGGCCGTCCCGACCCGGCGCGAAGTTGGCCCCCTTCGCGGACCATGCCTGGCCGATCAGGTTGCCGCTCCTGTCGGCGACGCCGGTGAACCCGCTGACCACGCCGCGGGCCGAGGCGGCCCCGGGGAGCGCGCCGAACTCCTGGACGGTGGCGTCGGTCAGGGTGGCCGCGCTCTTCTCGCGGTTCTCCCGGGCGGAGGCTGAGGACCCGGCCGCCCGGTCGACGATCTGGACCGAAATATCGGAGTAGCTCTTGGAGTTGCTGTCCTTCATGGCATTGCCGGAGGTGTCGGTGAAGACCATGGTGCCGGCGACGAAGGCGGTGCCGAGCATGATGGCCAGTGCCGTCATCAGCAGTCGGCCCTTGTGGGCCAGCACG
>NZ_JBEXWT010000165.1:0-8217 GCF_040629945.1 Kitasatospora sp. NPDC005856
GCGACGGCGCGGCGCGGCCTCGCCCTCGGCGCCCTCGACGGCCGGAGCCGCCACGGCGGCCTCGGTCACGGCGGCGGCCTCGCCCTCGCCGACCACCGAGCCCCGACGGGTGCGGCGGCGCTCACGGGTGCGGCGCGGCTTCTGCTCCTCGGTCTCGGCGGTGGCGGCGCCGGCGCCCGGACGGCCGGAGCCGCCCTGGCCACCGCGACCGCCACGCTCACCGCGACCGCCGCGGCCCGGGCGGGAACCGCGTCCACCGGTCTCGCCGAGGTCCTCGACCTCCTCCGCGTTGAGCCCGGCGCGGGTCCGCTCCGAGCGCGGCAGGATGCCCTTGGTGCCCGGCGCGATCTTCAGCAGCTCGTACAGGTGCGCCGAGGTGGAGTACGTCTCCTCCGGGTCGTTGAACGGCAGGTCCAGCGCCTTGTTGATCAGCTGCCAGCGCGGGATGTCGTCCCAGTCGACCAGGGTGACGGCGGTGCCGGAGGCGCCGGCCCGGCCGGTGCGGCCGATCCGGTGCAGGTAGGTCTTCTCGTCCTCGGGGCACTGGTAGTTGATGACGTGCGTCACGCCCTCGACGTCGATGCCGCGGGCCGCCACGTCGGTGCAGACCAGCACGTCGACCTTGCCGTTGCGGAAGGCCCGCAGGGCCTGCTCACGGGCGCCCTGGCCGAGGTCGCCGTGGACCGCGCCAGCCGCGAAGCCGCGCTGGGTCAGCTGGTCGGAGACGTCGGCGGCGGTGCGCTTGGTGCGGCAGAAGATCATCGCCAGTCCGCGGCCGTCGGCCTGCAGGATGCGCGAGACCATCTCGACCTTGTCCAGCGAGTGGGCGCGGAAGATGTGCTGCTCGATGTTGGCGACGGTCGCGCCGGTGTCGTCCGGGGCGGCGGCCCGGATGTGGGTCGGCTGGCTCATGTACCGGCGGGCGAGGCTGATCACCTGGCCCGGCATGGTGGCCGAGAACAGCAGGGTCTGCCGCTTGGCCGGCAGCATGGTGATGATCTTCTCGACGTCGGGCAGGAAGCCCAGGTCGAGCATCTCGTCGGCCTCGTCCAGGACGAGCGCGCGGACCTTGGACAGGTTCAGCTTCTTCTGCCCGGCGAGGTCCAGCAGCCGGCCCGGGGTGCCGACCACGATGTCGACGCCCTTGGTGAGCGCCTCCACCTGCGGCTCGTACGCCCGGCCGCCGTAGACGGCCAGGACCCGCACGTTGCGGACCTTGCCGGCGGTCTGGAGGTCGTTGGTGACCTGGGTGCAGAGCTCGCGCGTCGGGACGACGATCAGCGCCTGCGGGAAGTCGGAGAGCTGCTCCTCGGTGGCGCGGCCGGCGTCCACGTCGGCGCGCACGACGGCCCGCTCGATCAGCGGGAGGCCGAAGCCGAGGGTCTTGCCCGTGCCGGTCTTGGCCTGGCCGATGACGTCGTGGCCGGTCAGCGCGACCGGGAGGGTCATCTCCTGGATGGGGAAGGGGTGGACGATGCCGACGGACTCCAGGGCCTCGGCGGTCTCCGGGAGGATCCCCAGTTCCCGGAACGTCGTCTTGATGGGTTCAGCGGTGGTGGACAGGGTGCTGCCTCTTCCGTTTTCGGAGGGGCCGAGAGCGAGCGGCGGGCGGGCAGCCGCGCGGCTGCGTACGGGCCTGTGCGGCCCCGAATACAGCTGCGCGGACGCACAACCGCGCCGGTCCCTGCGGCCGGCCGGTGCGCGCTGCCCTGTGCGGGGCGCGTCGCCGGCGGCGTCGGGGAGGATTCCCGTGAGGGACCTGCGCGGGACCTCCGCCTCGGGGCGTGGTCTCGGCGGCCCTCGCTCGGCCACTGATGCGGTGCCAAGGCTTGAAGTCCAAGCCATGGTCGGAGCCGATCGGCTCTCCGACCGGGCATCCGCGTACGTGAGTACCCGTGCCTCCGGTGCGGACACGTCCGGCTGGACGGTGCCGCTACGGAGGGTCCGCGCGGGGTACCGAGACGGCGGTGACACCATGCGAACACGACGGGCTCCGTACCACCATACAGTCAGGCGACGACTCGAACACGTGACGCGTCTGACATTGCCCCCGGCAACTGCCACCGGAGCGCCCCGTACGGCCGGTCACCCGGGCGCGCGCGGGCACGCGGCGGGCGGGGCGGGACTAAGGTTGCGGGTCATGGAGACCCATGGTGAGACGCAGGACGCGGCGGCCGGCTCGATCGGGGACTGGGCCGCGTGCTCGGCCGACCCCGGCTACCGGGCGGCCGTGCTGGACCTGCTCGGCGCGCTCGCCTACGGCGAGCTGAGCGCCTTCGAGCGGCTCGCCGAGGACGCCAAGCTGGCGCCCGACCTCGCCGACAAGGCGGCGCTGGCCCGGATGGCCTCCGCCGAGTTCCAGCACTACCAGCGGCTGCACGACCGGCTCGCCGAGGTCGGCGCCGACCCGCAGGAGGCGATGCGGCCCTTCGTCGAGCCGCTGGAGCTGTTCCACCGGATGACGGCGCCCTCGGACTGGCTGGAGGGCCTGGTCAAGGCCTACGTCGGCGACGCCATCGCGACCGACTTCTACCGCGAGGTGGCCGTCCGGCTGGACGACGACACCCGCGACCTGGTGCTGAGCGTCATGTCCGACACCGGCCACGCCCAGTTCGCCGTCGACAAGGTCCGCCAGGCCATCGAGGCCGACCCGCGGGCCGGCGGCCGGCTCGCCCTGTGGGGCCGACGGCTGATGGGCGAGGCGCTCAGCCAGGCCCAGCGGGTGGTCGCCGAGCGCGACGCGCTGTCCAACCTGCTGGTCGGCGGCGTCCGGGTGCAGGGCTTCGACCTGGTCGAGGTCGGCAAGATGTTCAACCGGATCACCGAGGCGCACACCAAGCGGATGGCCGCCCTCGGCCTGGCGTCGTAGGGCCTGTTCGCCGGGGCCTCAGGCCGCCCGGTGCCGCCGCGACGCGCGGTGGGCGCCGGGCCGGTGCGCGTGGTGCCGGTGCGCCGGGGCGCGCCCGGCGGCGAGGTCGGGCCGGGCCAGCAGCGAGGTGAGCACGCCCGAGGCCACCGCCGCGGCCGCGACGGACACCGCGGGCTGGCGCCCGTCCACGCCGAAGTGCGCGACCACCCCGCCGACCAGCGCCGCCGCCAGCGCGGTGCCCAGGGTCAGCGCCCGGGCGGCCCGGAAGTACGCGGGCAGGGCCAGCAGGGCGGCGGCGGCCGTGACCAGGCCGACGAGGGCGAAGGCGATCGACTCGACCAGCAAGGCTGCCTCCCGGGGGAACGGGCGTGCGGCACCGGCGCCGCACCCTCGCCGTACCCCGCCCCACCCGGCCGTACACACGACGGTGCCCCGCTCCCTCGCGGGAACGGGGCACCGGACGATGCTGTGCGGCGGCGCCTCAGGCGGTGCCGAAGCCGACCTTGCGGGCGGCCGACTCGCCGATCTCCACGTACGCCAGGCGCTCGGCCGGGACGATGATGCGACGGCCGTGCTCGTCGGACAGCGCGAAGATCTTCTCCGAGCCCTCCAGCGCCTTCGCGACCGCGCTCTGGACCTCATCGGCAGTCTGCGAGCTCTCGATCACGATCTCGCGCGGCGCGTTCTGCACGCCGATCTTGACCTCCACGGCTTCCGTCCCTCCGGGGTTGCAGCCTCCACGCACGGGCACCGGACCGCCTGGGACAAGCGTTCGCGGCGACCGTGCCGTACGGCTTCACCATAGAGCACCGGATCCCCGGCCCGACGAAGGTCCGCGGATCAGTCCTGGTGGGCGGTGCCCTCGCCGGACTGCTCGCCCGGGTGCATCGGGAAGCCCTTCAGACCGCGCCAGGACAGGCTGGCGACCAGCCGCACCGCCTCGTCGCGGGGGATCTCCAGGCCCTGTGAGAGCCAGTACCGGGCGGTGATCTGGGCCAGGCCGCAGACTCCGGCGGCGAGCAGCTTGGACTCCGCCTCGGGCAGGTCGGTGTCCTCCTGGATCACCTCGCTGACCAGCGTCGCGCTCGCCTCGGAGGCCCGCTCGACCCGCTCGCGCACGGCCGGCTCGTTGGTCAGGTCCGACTCGAAGACCAGCCGGAAGGCGCCGGACTCGCTGGAGACGTAGTTGAAGTACGCCTCCATGGTGTTGGCCACCCGCTGCTTGTTGTCGTTGGTCGTCGACAACGCCTCGCGGGTCGACTCGACCAGGGCGTCGCAGTGCTTGTCCAGCAGCGCCAGGTAGAGCTCCAGCTTCCCGGGGAAGTGCTGGTAGAGCACCGGCTTGCTCACCCCGGCGCGGTCGGCGATGTCGTCCATGGCGGCCGCGTGGTAGCCCTGGGCGACGAACACCTCCTGGGCGGCACCGAGCAGTTGTTCACGGCGGGCGCTTCGCGGCAGGCGGGCACCGCGCGGGCGCTCCTGCGCCTCCTGGATGGCCGTCACGGCGCTCCTCACTTCGGGGTCTCTTCGCGGCTGGCGAGATGGCCGATTCTACTTTTCGGTAACCGCGCCCGCGTTCGGCGAAGGCGAGTAAAGACGATCGGCCTGGTTGTCAGGAGCCCACAATACGGCGCTGACCTCGGCCTCGGCAGTGGTGGGACGGACACGGTCCGCGGCCCGACCACCCCGGTGCCACCGGGGCCGAGGCTCACTACCATCGTCCACCATGAGCAGCGCTGAGCAGCAGGTACGTACGGTCGAGGTCCCCGGCGCGGTGCTCGCGGTGCACCGCCCCGCCGACGACGGCGCCGCCGACGGGCGTGAGCCCGGGCTCTTCGTGCACGGCCTCGGCGGCTCGGCCGCCAACTGGCAGGCCCTGATGGACCGGCTCGGCGGGCACGTCGACGGCGAGGCCGTGGACCTGCCCGGGTTCGGCCGCTCCCACCCGCCCACCGACGGCAACCTCACCGTCTCCGGCCACGTCCGCGCGGTGATCGGCTACCTGGAGGCCTCCGGCCGCGGCCCCGTCCACCTGTTCGGCAACTCGCTGGGCGGCGCGGTCGCCGTCCGGCTGGCGGCCGTGCGCCCGGACCTGGTGCGCAGCCTCACCCTGGTCTCCCCGGCACTGCCCGAGCTGCCCCCGCAGCGCTCCGCCTGGCCGACCGGTCTGCTCGCGGTGCCCGGCGTGCCCGCGGTGCTGCGCCGGCTGTCCGCGGGCGGACGCGACGTCGAGGCGGCCACCGAGGACCTGCTGCAGCTGGTCTACGGTCACCCGGACAGCCTGAGCCCGGAGACCCGGGCCCAGGCGGTGGCCGAGTACCGGCGCCGGCTGGAGGTGCCGCACGCGATGCAGGCGCTGGTCGGCTCGGCCCGCGGCATCGTCTCGGCGTACACCGAGCGGGGCGACCAGGCGCTGTGGCGGCAGGCCGAGCGGGTCGAGGCGCCGGTGCTGCTGGTGTACGGGCTGCGCGACAAGCTGGTCTCCTACCGCTCGGCCCGCCGCGCCTGCGCGGTCTTCGCGGACGCCCGGCTGCTGGTGCTGCCGGAATCCGGGCACGTGGCGATGATGGAGCACCCCGACGAGGTCGCCCGGGCGGTCCGGGAGCTGATCGCGTACACCACCGTCTGAGCGGACCCCACTGCCTGAGCGGACCCCACCGGCCGAGCGCGCGGCAGGGAGCGGGCGCGCGCCGCGAGGGCTGAGCACGCGCCCTGGGCGGGGCGCACCGCGTGCGGGCGGGGCGCACACCCCGCGGGCCGGGCGCGCGCCACGGCCGGTCGCGCGGGCGGCCGCGCATACCGCCCGGTAACGGCCCGGTCCGGGTCGAGGTCACGGCGGTTCACTCGATCAGGTGGCAGGCAGGCAGGTGACCGATGGATCGGCCCGGGCCGGTCCTACCTTTCTGCTGTCGGACCGAACAGGTGTGGGGGAGTCGCGGCCGCCGGAGGAACCGGAGGGCGGCCGCGGGCCAGGGGTTCCGGCGGGCTGGGCCCGACCGCCGAAGCGGACGGGAGCCCGGGGGAACGGAACGCGGCGCGTCCGCGACCGGGCCGCCGGCGGGCCGCACGGAGGCACCGCGGCGCCGACCCGGGCCGACCGGACCTCCCTTCCCCGACCGCTCCCGCCGCCGTGCGGGGGCGCCCCGGGCGACTGCCCGGGCCGCCCGGATGTCCGTCGATCCGTCGATCCGTCCGCGATCCCGCCCAGCGAATCCCGCTCTGCCCTGGAGGTCTCCCGTGCGCGTTGCCCTGCTCACCGAGGGTGCCCGTCCGCATGCCCGGCGTGGTGCCGGCGGCTGGTGCGAGCGGTTGGCCGAGGGCCTGCCGGAGCACGGGTTCGAGCTGTACCTGCTCACCGGCCCGGAGGCGGGGCGGGCCCCGGGCACCGCGCAGCGGCCGTCGTCCGTCTGGCGCGGCACCCACGAACTGGCGCCGTGGGGGCGCCGGCCGGGCGGCCGGGCACCGGGCGCGGTGCGCAGACGCCGGTACGCCGGGGCGTACGAGCAACTGGTGCGGGCCCTGCTACTGCCCGTGGAGAGAGCCGGCTTCGGGCCCGGGCTGTACCGGCTGGCGGCGCTCGCCCGGGAGGACGGCGCGCTGCCCGCCTTCCTGGCCTCCGCGCACGCCCGCCGGCTGCTGGAGCGGACCTGGCGGCTGCCCGGCGCGGACACCTCGGCCAGGCAGCCGCTGGTGTGCGATGTGCTGGTCGCGGCGGACCTGCTGGAGCAGTGCCTGCGCCCGCTGTCCGCGCCCTGGTACGGCACCGGCCCCGGCGGCCTCGGCGCGGCCGACCTGTGCCACGTGGTCGGCGGCGGCCCGGCCGCGCTGCCCGCCCTGGTGGCCCGGCAGCTGCACGGGGTGCCGTTCGTGGTCACCGAGCACGGCCTGCACCTGCGCGAGCAGTACCTCGGCTACCGCGAGGCGCCGTACCGGTGGCCGGTCCGCGCGCTGCTGCTGTCCTTCTTCCGGGCGCTCACCGGGGAGACGTACCGGCAGGCCGCGATACTCACCCCCGGCAGTGCCCACGACCAGCAGTGGCAGCGCCACTGCGGGGCCGACCCGGCCCGCACCCGGGTGGTCCACGAGGGCACGCCGGTGGTGGACCGACCGGCCGCCGGGCCGGAGCCCGCGGCGCCGACCCTGGTGTGGGCGGGCACGCTGGAGCCGGGCCGGGACCCGGAGCTCGCGCTGCACGCCCTCGCCCGGGTCCGCGCCGAACTGCCCGGCGCCCGGCTGGTGGTGTACGGCGAGGAGGCGGTGCCCGGCTACCGGGCGCACTGCGCGGCGGTGGCCGAACGGCTGGGGGTGGCCCCGGCGGTGGACTTCGCCGGACGGTCCGGGTCCCTCCCCGGGGCCTGGGAGTCGGGCACGGTGGCGGTCTTCTCGGGGCTCTCCCAGCGCAGCCCCCGGCTGCTCGCGGACGCGATGCTCAGCGGCCGGGCGGTGGTCTCCACCGACGTCGGGGTGGCCCGCGAGGTGGTCGGGCCGACCGGGCTGCTGGTGCCCGCCCGCGACCCGCGCGCCCTGGCGGGCGCCTGCCTGGCGCTGCTGCGCGACGAGGAGCGGCGGGCCCGGCTCGGGCTGGCCGGGCGGCTGCGGGCGCAGGAACGCTTCGCCGTGGAGCCGGTGATCGGCGCCTTCCGGGAGATCTACCTGGAGCTGGTCTCGCAGTACCCGGCCTTCCCCGGCGGAGGGGGCGGCGGCGAGGGCGGGCCCGGGCCCCGTCCGTTCGCCCGCCCCGCCGAGTACTGGCTGGCCGAGGGCCCGCGCGGCGGCGGGGACGACACCCCGCGGGAGGGGACCGCGGACCCGGACGGCGTGCGGGAGCCGGCCGGGCGGCGGCGGGCCGAACTCGCGGAGGCCCTCTGATGCCGGGCGGGACCCTGCTCGGCAGCAGCGCGGACCCGGTGCGCGAGGTGATGGCGGAGCACCGCGAGCTGTGCGAGCGCGCCGTCGACCCGCTGGAGATCGCCGCCGGGCTGGAGGAGGCCGGGCTCGGCCCGGACGCCGCCGCCCGCTGCCGGCACGCCGACCTGTTCTCGTTGGCCGAGGAGCTGTACGCCCGGGTGCCCCGACGCCCGCCCGCGCCCCGGCCGCCGGCGGCCCGGCCGGACGGGGCGGCCGCCCGGGCCGCGCTGACCGCCGCCGCGCTGGCCGCGGCACCCTGCGCGGGCGTGGCCGCGCTCGGCACGCGCTGGCCGGTGCTGCTGTGCGCCGCGCTCCCGCTGGCGCTGCTGCCCGCGCTGACCGCGCCGCCCCCGGCCGAGCCCGGCCCGCCGTGCGCCGGGCCCGTCCGCCCGCCGGACGCCCTGGGGCCGGTGCCGGCACCGGCGGCGCGGCCGGCGGCC